>DORQ01000111.1:4506-8911 GCA_003514205.1 Acidimicrobiaceae bacterium | reverse complement strand
GCCAAGCGGATGACCCATGGCAATCGCACCACCGTTGACGTTGACGATCTCGTCAGTGATACCAAGTTCCTTCATTGATGCGACGCCAACAGCGGCGAAGGCCTCATTGAGTTCAAACAAGTCGACATCGCCGACGGCCATGCCCGCTCGGGTCAAGGCTTGCAGAATCGCCTGAGAGGGTTGGGTGAGGAGCGAGGCATCGGGGCCAGCAACCTGGCCGTTGCCCAGGATCTCGCCAAGGGGTGTGATTCCGAGCCGCTCAGCGGCTGCTTTGGAGGAAACCACGATTGCGGCTCCGCCATCGGAGATTTGGCTGGCGTTTCCTGCGGTGATGTTTCCGGCCTTGTCGAAGGCAGGGCGAAGCGCAGCAAGCGATTCCATGGAGGTCTCGCCTCGTACGCCCTCATCCTCGGTGAACATCACGGGATCACCTTTGCGCTGAGGAATGGCCACCGGGATGATCTCGTTGTCGAAGAGGCCATCTTTCTGAGCGCGAGCGGCGCGAGCGTTCGATTCGTAGGCAACCTTGTCCTGCTCCTCGCGGGTCAGCCCTGCTTCGCCAGCGTATTTCTCGGTGCCTGCGCCCATTGCGCAGGAATCGATCGCGCAGAAGAGACCATCGAACATCATGGAATCGATGACCTTCTTGTCGCCCATTCGCATACCGCCGCGTGCGTCTGGCAGGAGATAGGGAGCGTTGGTCATTGACTCCATGCCCCCGGCAACCACGATGTCGGCCTGGCCAGACTGGATCAGAAGATCAGCCATCATGATCGAGTTGATTCCCGACAGACACACCTTGTTGATGGTGGTGGAGGGAACACTTTTGGGGATTCCAGCGCCCACTGATGCTTGGCGGGCAGTCATCTGACCGGCGCCCGCCAGGAGAACCTGGCCCATGAAGACGTAGTCGACCTGCTCGCCGGTGACTCCGGCCCGCTCGAGCGCAGCTTTGATTGCCAGCGCGCCGAGCTCGGTACCGCTGAAGCCCGCAAGCGAGCCAGAAAGTTTGCCGATTGGGGTGCGAGCACCACTGAGAATCACTGAACCAGCCATAAAGGTCCCCTTGAAGTCTTGGACGAACTCCTGAGGTTACCGTTGGCACCGAGTTTGGGCCAGCGAGCCATCTTGGCTCACAGGCCACACGCCGCTGCGATGGTGGCCCATAGCAGTGCCCGGGTTGGCTCATCTGGGGTGATCTCCACGCCAACGTCGGTGTCAACTCCCTGGTCGTCTCCAAGCCGAAGCGATATCTGAAACTGATACGTCTTCTTTGACTCGCCGAGAGCATGGCCGTCGCAGCGCCCGGTGGGCGTAATCCTGACGGCGACTCGTGACTGTGGACCGAGCCGAAGGGGAACTACGCCTGGCGCAATGAGCTCGATGTTCAGCAAGACCGAGCCGCTCAGTGCGATCAGGCTCGCTTCGACCTCCTCGTGCGTGGTGGTGAGATTCAGGACGAGGTCCGTGGCCGCCAGAGTGCCCGAACTGGTTTGGGTTACTGGACCGGAGAAGAAGAGCGACACCGAGCGTGAGAGCCGAACTCGGGAACAATCCTGAGTCCAGACGCGATCCAGCACCTTCTGAGCGTTGGGGTCAACTGGAATGGAAATCTTCTCGGCGGAAGTAGCGGGCTCCGTGGTGAGTTCAACTATTGCGCGTTCGATGGACGGGGGTTCTTTTGCCTCACAACGTGGGCTGCCGAGTTGGACCGGGATATCAAGTGTCACTCCTGGGAAGACCGAGGTCGGGTGGTTGGTGGGTTCCGCCTCTGAATAG
The DNA here is from genome assembly GCA_003514205.1 of Acidimicrobiaceae bacterium. Lineage (GTDB taxonomy): Bacteria > Actinomycetota > Acidimicrobiia > Acidimicrobiales > Microtrichaceae > UBA11034. The sequence continues at coordinate 7,132 of DORQ01000111.1, read as the reverse complement.
CCGGGCCAGAGCAGTCGAGCGGTCAGAATCCCCTGAACCTCGTTGCCGTGGTTGGTGAGGGTGATCTGAATTCGGTGCTCGGCCTCGTCTTCCCGATACTGCCGCAAGGTGCTTTGCAGCCCCGTCGAGGTCTCGGATCGCGAGGGCGTAGTTGAACTAGTGGCACTCGGTACGCTCGGTATGGCCTCCGGATCCTGGTCGGCGCAACCAGCGTGAAGGACTGCGGCCACACACAGCAACACCGGCCAAACGGATCTCACCCCGCGGCTGGAAGTACTCGGACAAGCACGGAATCATGGCGCTCCAAGCCCGCGCAGAGCAGCGTTGTTCCGCTGAGGTGGACCCGTTGCGGATGTGCTGCCGCCAGGACCTCAATGGTGACCTCATCCCAGCCAAAGACGGCGAACAGATCTAGCCGACGGTCCGCGGCGGTGGCGTCGAGATTCGTCAGCATGACCCACCCGCGATCGATTCCCAGCGCAGCGAAAAGTTCCGGCTCGTTTCTCGTCATCAGGTCGGGACACCACCACGATGTGGCCAGCTCTTGCACTTCATCGTTGATTGCGCGCGCTGACTTGAGCATTGCAATCTGGCTGGCATCGAGTTCATCCGCCGACGTGGCGAACATCAAGGGTCCGCCCGCCAGCGAGTTTGTTTGCATCAGCGTTCGAGATTCAGCAGCCGTGAGACGGTTATTGGGCTCGTAGGCAAAGAGGCAATCTGGGTCGTTCTCGAACCACACCCGATGCTGAAATGACCGTGCCAGAACGTTGCGGCGAGCAACGCCGGTTCCCAACGTCTCAAAGTCACCGCCGATTCCTCTCGTGACTGCCCGTTCTCGCCAGGCGGGGGTGACATCCGCGCTTGAGCGTGTTGCGTCCACGGTTCCAATTGCGGCTTCAACCGGGCAACCGCAGCCCAGTAGGAAGGACTCCTCGCCAACCGCATCCCTGATCACAGCAAGGGCAGCCCGGGTCGCTGAGAGCGAGGTGATCGAGCGGTTCCAGCGTTCTCCGGGAAGGGTCCCTGAATAGAGGAAGTCCAGCTTGAAGAACGTGAACCCCTGGGACCGGAGATCGCTGAATACGCGATGAAGGTGTTCCAATACGTCGGGGCGAGTGATGTCGAGGACTCGAACTGAGTGCTGTGGGTCCCACAGAATGTTGAGCATCCCTGGGACCGGTCTGCCACGTTCAGTTCGAAGGACCCAGTCTGGATGTTCTCGGGCAACTTGGGAGTGAGCGAGAGCGAAGAATGGGGCCACCCAGATTCCAGCCTTCATGCCTTTGGCCCTGACTGCGGAAGCAATCTGCGCGGTGCCATCGGGAAAGGTTGGTGCCGGGCTCAGCCAGTCTCCGACTGCGCTCTGGTAGCCGTCGTCCATGTGGAAGAGCTCAAACTCGTCCGCTAGTGCTGCGTGCGTAGCGTCGAGGTCGCGGAGGATCTGTGCTTGGCTGATCTTGGTGTAGTGGCGGTACCAGGAGCAGTACCCGTCGGGAACAACTCGAGTTGGCGCAACCTGTTGTTCATCGGCCAGTGCGGTTGTCCATCGAGCTAGTGCTGCGGAGATGGGCGCAGAAGATCGGAACAGCGTCGGCAGTATGACGGTTGCGCCGGGGGCGATCTCGGTGTCTTCCATCTGAACCTGGACAGAGAGCTCGATTCCTCGTGGTGTCCACGTGGTGATCACTTGAACGCTGAAGGTAGTGGGGTCAAGCGTGCCAATCGTGATGAGGCTTGAGCCGTCCTCTCGGGCGAGAGCGCCGACCATCGCACTGACAAATTGCCCCTTTCTCGGACTTGGTGGCACCGCCATGTTGTGAGCGCAGGGTTCAAGCCACTTCAGACGAACGCGGGGAACGCGTTGGGAGAAATCGAATGAGCCGCTCCCAGAGAACGAGTGAAAGCCGTGGACCAAGCTCCGGTAGTTGGTGGCTGGTCCGGCGGTTGGAATGAGGGCTCGGTAGATCTGTATGAATCGGGGCCGGAACGCGGCTCCCCGGTTCGTGACTGTGGTGACGAGATGGTCGTCCCCACTCGGTTGTTGGTGAACAACCTGGGTGAGTTCCAACGCGGGCGAGAGGGCAATGGCTGAGTTGTACTCGCCTACCAAGGGTTCCAAGACGGTTTGCAGCATCGCAGCTAGTCTCGCGGGCCTTCTCGATTCTTCAAAATGGTTCCCGGCCTGGGTGCCCCCGCCGCCTGGTGCCACGGCAAGAGCAGCGAATCTGGATCACTGCATCGCGTTGTGCGCGGTGGCGCGCAGATCGATATTCTTCTCCGCCATGACCATGCAACCCATACTCGAAGCAATCCAGGCCGGTGCCTCCGGTGACGACATCGCCAATCTCCCGTTGCCCGAGTCATTCCGGGCCGCATACACGCTTCGGTCCGAGGAATCGTTCTTCGACGGCGTCGAGTCCGCTGACAAGGACCCGCGCAAGACCCTTCACGTTGGTGAGATTGCCACGCCAGAGCTTGCTCCTGACGAGGTCTATCTCGCAGTCATGGCCTCATCGATCAACTTCAACACGGTGTGGTCATCGATCTTTGAGCCCGTTTCGACCTTCGGATTTCTTGATCGCCTTGGCAAAGAGTCGACCTGGGGTGCACGGCACAAGCAGGA
>DORQ01000111.1:0-4303 GCA_003514205.1 Acidimicrobiaceae bacterium | reverse complement strand
CACGTGGATGATCAGGACCCATCAGCACACGACGATTCGATGCTGGCCGCGAATCAGCGAATCTGGGGATTTGAAACTAACTACGGCGGCCTTGCCGACCTGTCAATCGTCAAGGCGAACCAACTCATGCCAAAGCCGACGCACCTGAGCTGGGAGGAAGCGGCAGTGAATGCACTGTGCGCCTCCACGTCATATCGAATGCTGGTCGGCGGTCATGCTGCGCGAATGAAGCAGGGCGACAACGTGTTCATTTGGGGTGCCACCGGTGGCATCGGCGCCTACGCAACTCAGCTGGTTCTTAACGGTGGCGGCACACCCGTTGGTGTGGTGTCGAGCGAGAATCGAGTCAAGCTCCTTGAGGCAATGGGATGCGAAAACGTCATCGATCGTCGGGCAGAGGGCTACGAGTTCTGGTCCGACGAGCACACCCAAAACGAGGGGGAGTGGCGTCGACTTGGCAAGAAGGTTCGGTCGTTGATCGGCGAAGATCCCGACATTGTGTTTGAACATCCGGGTCGATCGACGATGGGCGCTTCGGTGTTCATTGCCAAGCGCGGTGGAACCGTGGTCACCTGTGCGGCGACCTCGGGGTACATGCTCGAGTTCGACAACCGACACCTGTGGATGAAACTGAAGCGAATCGTGTCGAGCCATTTCGCCAACTACCAAGAGGCGTGGAACATGAACGACCTGATCTGTAAGGGTGCAATCCAGCCAGTCATGAGCGAGGTGTTCACGCTCGACCAAGTCGGCGACGCAGCGCTCAAGGTCCACCAGAACAAGGCTGAAGGCAAGCTCGGTGTGCTCTGCCTTGCGCCCGAAGCGGGACAAGGGATTTCCAACCCAGAGCGTCGTGCCGAAATCGGTGAAGACAAGATCACCCTCTTCGCTCGGCATGCGCGGGGCGAACTCTGAGTTCTGCTCCTGAGCGAGCCGCAGGTGAATGAGCCGCGGCAACTTCGGACGCCATTGATTCGGGCGGTGATTTTCGATCTCGATGGAGTCATTCGCCATTTCGATCGAACTCACGAGGCCGACATCGAGGCGAGGTTCGGTCTCGAACGAGGGGCGCTCCTGCGGGCTGCTTTCGGAGGCGAAATCGGCCAACGGTTCATGCGCGGCGAGATCGGCCACGGTGAGTTCGAGGCAGCGTTGGCGCCTGTCTTGGGTTCGAGAAGCGCGGCCGCCGAGTTCGTATCGATGGAAGCGATTCTTGACCCGCTCGCGGTGGACTTAGTCCTCGAGGTACAGCGTTCTGTGGATACGGCATTGCTGACGAATGGCTCGACCCGAACTCGCTGGGAGTTGGCCCAAATCGGCATCGACACGCTCTTTGAGCATGTGTTCAATTCAGCCGAAACCGGTGTTCCCAAGCCGCATCCGGAGGCGTATCTCGCAGCGTGTCACCATCTTGAAGTCGCTCCCGAGGCCACGGCATTCATTGATGACACCCAAGCAAATGTGGATGGTGCTATCTCTGCTGGCCTCTGTGCACATCGATTCACAGATATCGATGGAACCCGAGCATTTCTGGTGGAGTGCGGGGTTCTGCGGCACTCGCCGGCCTAGCGGGCTGGTCCACCACGGGGAAGTCGCGGCAGAATGAACACATGCTGCTTACCGAGATTGATCACATTGCTATCGCCGTCCGAGATCTAGAGGCCGCAATCACCTACTACCAGGAGGCCTTTGGCGCCGAGGTTCATCATCGAGAGATCGTTGAGTCCGATGGGGTTGAGGAAGCATTGGTGAAAGTCGCGGAGAGCTACATTCAGCTCACTGCGGCCACTCGCCCAGATTCTCCAATTGCGAAGTCGATCGAGAAGCGCGGCGAAGGACTTCACCATGTGGGGTACCGCGTCGAGAATTGTGCCGAAGCGCTTGCCGCGATGATCGCAGCTGGTGCAACCCCAATCGACACCGCACCGCGACCAGGGAGTCGAGGCACTACGGTCGCGTTTGTGCATCCGAAGGGATCATTCGGCACGCTGATTGAGCTCGTTCAGGAGTAGCGAGTTGCCAACCGAGGTACCGCCAACCGAGGTTTCACCGACAGACGTTTCACAGAACTTCTGGCTCAGCACATCCGAGCAAGTGGCTTGGAGGGCGGTGCTGGAGATGTTCGTGGAAACCCTCAGCAAGCTCTCCAGTGACCTGTCTCCCCACGGCATCACCCTCGAGGACTACGAGATTCTGGTGCACTTGTCGGAGGCACCTCAAGGGCGGCTTCGGATGTCTGAGCTCGCTGTGCTTTCGATGTTGTCAAAGAGCCGCTTGACGTACCGGATCGATCGCTTGGCCGAGCGAGAATACGTCGAGCGCTCCGTGGATCGTCGAGACCGTCGAGGCCTCTATGCCTCGCTGACTGAGGGCGGACAGCACTTCATCGAAGCAGTTGCCCCGAGCCATGTTCGCAGCGTTCGCGCCAGGCTGACCGATCGATTGAGCCCGGCGGAGTTCTTGGAGCTGGGACGATTGGCGCAGCTGGTTATCTCCGATCCCTGAGCCGAGGCGCGGCGCTGCTGCGGAATGTGTCAGGCTCCGTGGGATGGAAGTGCATCTCATCGATGGAACCTACGAGCTGTTTCGGCACTACTACTCTCCGGGAGGCGGACACGTGACCGCAACCGGCAGCGAGGTCGGTGCTGTTCGAGGAGTGTTGCGGTCTCTTGTCGGCATGGTCAATGACGGGGCGACGCATGTCTGTATTGCGACAGACACAGTCATCGAATCATTTCGCAACGACCTCTACGGGCCCTACAAGTCGGGGGAGGGAATCGACCCCATACTGTTCGGACAGTTCCCGTTACTGGAAGAGGTGCTTACCGGGGCGGGTTTCGTCGTGTGGCCAATGGTTGAGTTTGAGGCGGACGATGCGCTTGCGGCTGGTGCACAGGCTGTCGCTTCTGATCTGACCTTTTCCCGAGCAATCATTTGTACGCCCGACAAGGATCTCGCCCAATGTGTGGTTGATCCTCGCGTCGTACAATTCGATCGGCGGGCGGGGGTCTTTCGAGATGAAGCGGCCGTGTTCGAGAAGTTCGGGGTGTATCCCGAATCAATTCCGGATTGGCTTGCCCTCGTTGGCGATAGCGCTGATGGGTTCCCTGGGTTGCCAGGGTGGGGTGCAAAGTCTGCCGCAGCTGTGCTTTCGCACTACCGACATCTTGAGCAGATTCCTCAGTCGCCGGGCCAGTGGGAGATCACCGTACGCGGCGCCGCGAAACTGTGTGCCACGCTTGCCGAACAGTTCGAAGATGCCTTGCTGTTTCGCAATCTCGCAACACTGCGGACCGGGATTGAGCTGGGTCAACCGGCGGATTGGGAGTGGCGTGGCCCGCTTCCCGGATTCGAGGCATTGTGCGCGTCGATCGATGCAGGTGACGTCGCGAAACGCGTGGCGAGACTTCGCCAGTGAACCTTGGCAACTTTCAGAATCTTGAAACGCCCTGGGGTCCCCTTCTCCTTGGTCTTCCCGACAACATGGCAGGGGAGTTCCGGGCGTGGGACGCTGCCGACGAGCTCATTCTTGGCTGCTTCAAGGATCTCGAACCACTCTGTGGTTCCGTGCTCGAACCAGAGCAGGTCCGCTGGGTCCTCAACGATGCCTGGGGCTCGCTCGGCGCGAGCCTGTGTTTGGCCGGTTCGACTCCACAGTGGGTGCAAGATTCCTGCTTGGCGCAACAGGTGTACGCGGAGCAGTTGGCCCAGAACTCGATTGCGGGTAGCGGATCACTGCAGAGCTCATTTGTCAGCTCAGATCGAAAAGGGGAACCGCAGGAGGGTGTAGCGCTGCTCAAGATCCCCAAGTCCCTTGACCTGCTGAAGACGCAGTTGGCTCAGCTCGGTGTCGATTTGGAGCCGGGCTCATTGGTGGTGGCCGGCGCAATGGTGAAACGCCTGCCCACGACAGCATTGACCGTCTTCGAGCAACTCATCGGCCCATCGCAACTCTCCCGGGCACACAAGAAGGCCCGACTCATTGTGGCCCGAGTGGAACGGCCCCGGCCTGCTCCGACACCGAGAGCCGCTGCGTTCAAACAGTTTGAGGATCCTCGCGTCGGGTTCCCGGTGGCGATCGCCGCTGGTGTCTTTGGGGGTGCGCGGTTGGATCCCGGCACCGCGCTTCTTCTGCAGGCACTCAGTGCCGTGCCAGCGTTGGCGACGCCGCACTCGCGAGTAGTCGACCTTGGCAGCGGCAATGGGGTAATCGGCGCGTGGTGTGCAGTGCGCTGTCAGGATGCAGAAGTGGCGCTGATTGATGACTCTGCTCAAGCCGTTGCGGCAAGCGCTGAGACGATCG
>DORQ01000157.1 GCA_003514205.1 Acidimicrobiaceae bacterium | reverse complement strand
CGAGACGTGGGACACCGAACTCGCCGCGATCACACACGAAACCGGAATCTCACTCGTGGCACTGCGACCGCTCCTCCTCGAGCACATCCGAGCGTTCAACGACAACGCCCCCAACGTGGCCCACGCCTACATCCATCGCTTCGAACGCCCACGAGGAGATCGCCCCGATCTCGACCAGCCGGTTCGCTCTCCCGACCAGGCCCGGCCCCGCAGGCGCACCGGACTCGATCCAACCGTCAGGGCGTGACCTCGCTCTCATGCCTCCCAGTAGCCGACGCCCAACTAGATGGTCGTCACCTCGCGGGCATGTCGACGGTCAGACCGCCCCAGATACGCTCACGAGTCGTCATGCACCACAACAGGCCCCGGCATGTGCTTGACTGATCTCAAGAGTCATGCCAATGGGTTGGCGCGGGCGCCGGTTCGAACCTAGGAGGAGTCCGGGGGTTGAGTTGAGTCTTCGATGGGCAGGTCGAAACCGTCATCCACGCCCCCCATATGAAGGCACTCGGCGGACTACTTTGTCCGAGCATGAATCCGCACAGAAACTACAGATGGACCGCCTGAAACCGTCACCGTCGGATGAGGACCGATTTTGGACGGCGCTCAGGCAAGTGCGTTTGTACCATACCCACGAACCGACCTTCTTGGCTGCGTGAATACGTGACATCACATGCCTATGGCCTGCAGTACGGAGACCACAACACTCAGTTCAACTTCTATGGCACGGGCACACCTCTGGCCCCCCGCGTTGCGGAGTACAGGAGTCAATGGCTTTCGTTGGTCCCCGAGAGGCTGCAAGATCGCGAGACGGACCTGGCTCGCCTCAAGGAATCGGCGTCCTCCTCACTTCGCGGCAGATGGACTTGGATGGAGGGCGGCCCATGGTCCGGCAAGACCGCTCTCTTGGCGACTTTTGCACAGCATCCGCCCCTTGGCATCGAAGTTGCCGCCTTCTTTGTGTTGAGCCGCGATTCCAGTTCAAATAGTCGGGAGTCGTTCCTGGCAAGAATGATCCCACAACTTGCCATTGTGGCAGGTTACTCACACTTCCTCATCCCGCAGGACCCCATCGATCGCCTCGATACTTTTCGTCTTCTGATCGACGAGGCGGCCAACTCATGTGCCGCACGGTCGACGTTCCTCGTCATTCTAGTAGACGGCATCGACGAAGACATTGCAGCCGGCGCACCGTTGTTCGTCAGAGGAACAGTGGGATCTATCGCAAGCACGTTGCCCGAGAAAGTCTCAGAGAACGTCCATGTTGTGGTCTCGACGCGACCTAGTCCACCGCCACCTGCTGATCTGCCGAGAGATCACCCCTTGCTCCGGAGCGATCCTTGGCTCCTCTCACCGTCCCCATTTGCCAGTGCACTTCGTGAGGCTGCACTTGCGGATCTACGTTCACTCACACCCGACGGCAAGGAGGTCGCTGCCACCTTGGCTGCATCCGGCGGAGCCCTGACCGTCGCCGATCTTGCGGAGATCCTCGGACGTGATTCAGAAACAATTCGTGGGGTTCTCGAGCAACGTCCAGCTCGATCATTCATACCCGTCACAAAAGGCTTCACCCCCGATCTCACGACTTTTAGGATCGGCCACGATCAACTCGACGAAACTCTCATGCATGTTCTATCTGCGCGCATCGCGGGCGTTTCAGTGGATGATCGTCTCGCATGGTCGCGGGAACGACGTGTCATTCTTCAGCCATACCGCGAAAGAATTCTCCGATGGGCATCGACTTGGGCGGAAAGGGGTTGGCCTGCGTCGACGCCGCAGTTCCTCACGTCTGACAGCTACATAGTGGTACTAGCCGAAGAAGGCTCTATCCGACTCCTCGTCGCATCCCTTGCGAGCCCCTCTCGCTGGGAGATGATGCGTCGCAGATTCGGCCTTGATGACGTGGGCATCCGGCAACTCGACCTGGCGGCCGAGATGCTCGTCTCAAACGCCGCACCACAAACCGGAGATACTCCACAAGAGCTGGATCTACCGCTACTCGCACTCATCCTAACAGCATTGGACGAGATCTCTAGAGCACTTCGGTCTGACGCGCGGACTATCGCCGACGCTGCCATCTACATAGGGGAGGTGGGCCTCGTGAGGTTCGCCGTGGGCCTACTCCGGGACCCGCAAAGCCTAACAGAGACCCTACTTAACGCCGGTCTAGCAATTCGCGCTACAAATACGGAGGCAAGTCACGAGTTCGTAATGGGAGCAGTGAAGTCTGCCGTGCAGATTGAACTCCCAGCTAAACGCGGCGAGCTTCTGATCGCGGCTGCTTTCGCCATGTTGGACGCGGGGTATACCGCATCGGTCATCCCGGTACTCTCCGATGCCCGGTTCGCCCTAGGTGAAACCAGAGAACCGGACTTGGCAGCTCAGCTTGCCGATCGCCTCGCCCTCGGCTTCCTTGCAGCTGGGGAAGTAGAAACGGCTTCGGCTTGCTCGATGTCTCTGGCTACAAATCCGGGCGTCACGTCAGTTCCGGGAATCGGCCGCTCCGAAATCCGCCCGCGACACGGCACAGTTTCGAGTTTTGGTGGCGAAACCTATCCTACCTATGCAGCCATCCCTCAGGGCTCCTATGTCGCTAAGACTATCGAGTTGATTGCGCATCACTCGAGTAGGTTGATGCTGGAAGAGGGCACTCCGCGCATTGTCACACAGGTTGCGCTTCTGACGGGCGTGGGGGCAGAAGCTGCGGCACGCGCCCTGCTCAAGGACTTGATGGACGCCGTGGCCGAAAGCGACCAACAATCGCGGGATTCCTCCTTCGAGGATATGCGATGGTCTCCACCGAAGCGCGAACGTTTGGAGTTCCTCAGAGCATCGCTATTTCAGGACGGCTTGTCAGCTCCGGACAGCGCGTTCGGGTTGCGACTGTTGGTGGCGTCCGCCCAGCGTGAACTCGCCAGACTCTCCACACTGTTGGAGACGGTGACGGTAAGTGGCAACTTGGATGAGGACTTGGCAGTTGACGGCCTGATGCACAAGTGGACTGAAATCAACGCATCCGAACCAGAATCAATGGCACGCGTGCTAGAAGCGTGGCGGGTGGCCTGCGACTCATTGCCTTGTGGTCGGCGACTTGACATCCGTCGCGCGCACTTGGCACAGGCACTGCGCGCGTCAGGAGAACATGCGGAGGCAGTTCATTTCGCAGCCAAGATCGATGATCACCGACTCCGGCAAAGGTGTCTGGGGGTTTCACTGACGGATGCCGCGAGACGAAGCGTGCAGTCTGGCATTGAGGCTTTCCCCCCTTGGGATCACCGACTCTGGGCAGAGTACCATCTACTCAGGCATCAGGTCGGGTGGGGAGTCAGGCCGGCCGTCGATGGCCTGCCGGGAGGGCCGGACTTGTGGCGTCACATCGAGGAGTGGCGCAACTGGGCCGAGAACAGTTCGAGTCAGCCACTCCGCATAGCACGCTTGGCCAGTATTGCGCGATGGCAACTCGAGTCAGGACTGGATGCTGAGCTTGATATGGAAGACGTTCGACAAGGGTTGCAGGAGTTTGTGACTTCTATCCCTATCGTATCCACCTCGCCTTCCGACCTACTGGGGCAAGGATTGGAACGATTGAACCATTTTGACCTGAGGCGCGGCATAACCGAACACTTGAGCGGTTCTGATGATGGCCTGTTGAAGATCATCGCAAGTAAATCATCGAAACTTCGAGAGGCGATGCACTTGGGTCGGCGTGTTTCGTTTAGAGCCCCTTCTGGCCCCATGTTTCGCCGGTCATCACCTGTGGATGCGGGGGAGATTGCGGTTCATTTCGACAGAGCTCGTCGCGAGCCTGACCCTTTATTGCGGTACCGAGAGCTCACGCTTGTCGCTGGCGACGCCTGCGCTACGGGAAGCACGGAAATTGCCGCGCCTATTGTCGCCGCGCGAGCTAATGCCGCCTTGGCGCTCGCAAGCCACGAGCAGCGCGGCGCACTGATTCAGATGTGGCCCCAGGTGATGTGGGCGCAGCTATACGCTGATGCTCTCAGAATTGCGAGATCCATCTCAGATGACTCGCTCCTTCGACAGGTTGTAATGGCTCACTTGAGTGAGGGACAACTTGGGGCGGCAATGAGAGCGGCGGACCATATCTCTAGTAATGCCGAACGTTCGTCGGCGCTGGTGGACATAATGATTTCGACGAACGCGGACGATCATGGATTTGCGATTCGTAATGCGTCCAGCATACCTCACGCATCGGAGCGCGTCCGGTATCTCCTAACGCTCGCGAGGTTCTCGTGGGAGAATGGGGAGCGCAACTGGGCGCGCATCGAACTGGGTCGCGCATGGATCGAGGCGCGACATCCCTTTGACGGCTGGGCGGAGTTGTGTGCTTATGATCCCGAGGCGATGGTGGCGGTTTTGCGATCTATTGAGGAGGTGGGTCGCGTAAGGTAGAATCCTATATGCTATGGCTCTGATCTCGAAGAAGGGAAGAGTTGATGGATGTTGTCGAGTTGATTGTGGCCGCTCTCGGTGCCGGCGCAGTGGCCGGCTTGGGCGAGGCAGCGTCGTCCGCAGTGAAGGACACCTACGTGAATCTGCGGGACCGTATACAGGTCCTGCTCGGTGGCTCTGGTCAGGGGCTAGCCGCCCTAGCAGCCCTTGAGGCCTCAGGTTCGGACCGCGCGCAAGCCGTGCTCGAAGAAGAACTCGGGATGCTTGACCCGGACAAACTGGTACCAGCGGCCGAGGATGCAGAGAGACTCTCGCAGCTTCTGGCCCTGGCCCCCGGTGGTGTGGTGATCAACGGAGACGCCAAAGGCTTGCAAGTGGGGAACGAGAACGTACAGTTCAACCGATTCGCGTAGGCCGTCGACCCTCATCGGTTGGGTATAGGCGAGGGGGTCTGTTGCGAGCGTTGCTGGTGGTGAGGTGTCAGTGGACATGACGGTGGCCAGTTCGGCAATGGTCGGGAACTGGCAGGCAGCGAGTTCGGTGTCGCAGTTCTATGCGGTGGCTGAGGCATTGGCGGGGTCGATCGGCGTAGTTCGATCTCGGCGATGTTGAACCACTGAGTCGGCGACGTTCTGCAGCCGTTCTCAAGGGCTGAGGGAATGCGCGGCACTCCTCGACGCAATTTCGCGCGCGGGGGGCTTGCCTCGCGCCTCCGCTCTTGCCCGCGAACAGGCGAGGCGCGGCCCGATGTCGCAGCGATCTTGAGCGAGCGGCGCCCCCCACTTGGTTAGTTAAGTTAGCTGACCGGAGACCGGCTAGAACTCACCTCTGATCTCGCTGGTGTCGCGGTCTGTCACGCTGACCCCTGCGACTCGTGGCGCCGGCTGGTGCTGGCGGACATGCGACGACTCCAGGTAAAGAAGATCACGTTCGCATGCCCGCGACCGGTTTGCGGCCAGTTCGTTGGCGAGATAGCAGGCGTGCCGTCCGCGAGCTGGCCAGGGATGGTGGTCGTCGTCGCAGTGGTTGTTGAGGCGTTCCTTCATGCGGTCGAGGAAGCCGGGCAGGACGTAGCGGTG
>DORQ01000140.1:10797-12229 GCA_003514205.1 Acidimicrobiaceae bacterium | reverse complement strand
GAGCATCGCGCGCGCCCTCTGTGGCCTCAACCAGTGCCGCTCCAGTCGCTCCCCCGCCGGTGCCGCCCACTCGCCACCCGGTCGCTGCAAAGCGGTCCCCCGCTTGGGTCACGACAACTGCAGTCGGATGCGACACCGCTGCGTCGAACAAGGCTTCGATACCGCCGCTCACTGCCACTGCATTGCCAACAAGGAGGTCGAGCAAGTCATCGACTCCCGGTCGAATACCTCGAACCTTCGCTCGAATCGAGGTACCAATGGCTGGCGGTGCCGCCCCGACGTGACCCGTGCCCAGTGCTAGAACAGCTCCGGTCAGTTCACCCTCTTCCAGCGCAGCCAGCGCCTGTCGAGCGACTGTCCGATCGGCTACCACAACCGCTGCCAGCGCCTCACCCGCAGCAGCTTCGAAGGCAGTTTCCCACCCAGGGTCGACCTCGACGACATCGAGGAGCGTACCGATGACCCCGTCCAGATCTGCAAGATGGGCTGCGCCTGCCCTCTGGCGGGCTTGATCGAGCGCTAGCGAGAGGGCTTCCGCACGTGCGGCCCAGTGGCTGTACTCCGTGGCCGCCTGATGGGCATTGGCCTCAGCACTCACCAGCCGATGCTCGGCAGCTTCAGCCTGGGTCTGCAGTGTTTCAGCCTGCGTCGTCAGATGCTCGCGCCGATCCTCAAGCTCGCTGAATTCCGCGGCCAGACGAACTGCTTCTCCGGCCGCACGATCGCCGTTACTTTCGGCACGTTCGAGCTTGTCGTGCTCACGAGCTCGATCTGACTCGGTTCGCTTCACGCTTGCGGTGAGGGCCGCCAGTTCGCCCCGAAGCTCGGCAGCCTCGCTTGAACTCGCGACCGAGGTCTCGGCCCAGTTCGACTCGAAGTTGATGCGTGCAGCACTCAACGCTGCCTCAGCGGCCTCGACCTCAGCGACGCGATCTCCGCGTTGGGCCGATTCGGCCTCAACCTCAGTGAGTTCGGTGAGAAGCCGCGCGTGGTCTGCCTCAATCGAGGCCACGACACCCTGATCCACATAGGCATTCCGGTCTCGCTCGATCCCTCGTCGTCGTTCTACGAGGAGCGAGGCAAGCCCACGGCCCCGTTCTCGGAGCGATTCGTACCGGACAAGGACGTCACCGAAGTCATCTCCGCCGCTGGCACCCAAGCGGGCTTCTGCCTCCAGAACTCCCGCGTCGAGTGTGGCCAGACGCGATTTGATCTCCCGTTCGGCGGACTTCAGGGTCTGATGTTCCGAAACGCCCTGAGCGAGCTGGGTGCGCAATCGAGCTAGGTCGCGGCCGGCGAGGTGCAGTCGGAGCGCAGACAATTCGCTGGTGACCTCACCATGACGACGTGCGGCCTCGGCTTGGCGTTCCAAAGGTCGAAGCTGGCGACGAACCTCGCGCAATAGGTCTTGGATGCGAAGCAGGTTCGCCTC
>DORQ01000140.1:8596-10587 GCA_003514205.1 Acidimicrobiaceae bacterium | reverse complement strand
CGATCCTCAGGCTTGGCGTTGAGCACGGCGTCGATCTGGCCTTGGCTAATGATCACGTGCTGCTGACGACCCACGCCTGAGTCACTGAGCAGATCCTGAATATCGAGCAGCCGACAGCTCACGCCGTTGATCTTGTAGTCGCTGTCCCCGGAGCGGAACAAGGTTCGGGTGATCGTTACCTCGTTGAACTCGATTGGCAGAATCCCCGTCGAGTTGTCAATGGTGAGGGAGACCTCAGCACGCCCAAGTGCCGCCCGGTTGGAGGACCCGGCAAAGATAACGTCGTCCATCTTCTGGGAACGAACTGTTGAGGGCTTCTGCGCTCCAAGCACCCAGCCAATCGCATCGACAACATTTGACTTGCCCGACCCATTGGGCCCGACGACAACGGTGACGCCCGGTTCGAGCTGCAGGGTCGCAGTATCGGCGAATGACTTAAAACCCTTGATCTGCAGCGTCTTGAGAAACACCAGCACTCCACAACGAAATCACGAGAGTGAGCAAATTCTTTGCCCACTGACTATGGCCAGCAACACTAATGCATACCCATTTGACGACCACTGGGCTCTTCAAGCGCCTCGGACGACAGGGCGTTCACTACATCTGGGTATCTTCGCAGTAGTAGGTCATGATCGATCCGAACTTGGCTTTCACAATCGGACCGCGTGCCCGTGGGCTCATTTCACCATCGCGTTGATAGACGTTGATCATTCCGCTGTAGCCACCGGGGATGCCCGACAGCGTGGTGTACCCGTCGGTTCCAACTGTTGCGCCACCATGTTTGATCGAATCGTGGATGATCTCAACCGAGGCACGATACAGGCGACGAATCTCCTGCGTCGTGAGTGTTTGCGGTATTCGGTCGTACTTCAAGCCGGCTTCGAACAGAATCTCGTCGCTGTAGATCGGCCCAATGCCGACCAGCATCGTGGGATCCATCAAGACTGCCTTGAGCTTGGTCTTCCGGCGCAACACCATCTCGCCGAACTTGGTCCAACTGACGGGTTCATCCACAAGATCTAGGCCGTCCTCGGCGGTGAGCTCAACGAGTTCCTCGGCAGTAGCGACAAAGCAGTGCGAGCTTTTTGCGGGGTCGATCAATCGCAATTGACCGTGCTGAGTGAACGTAAATACAACAGCAGTTCCCTTGATCTCTTCGTCCTTGTTCTGGTTGCGAAGGAAGCGTGCCCGGTCACCAAGTTTGAAAACGAGAAACTCCCCAGTATCGAGTCCGATGCAGAGATGGGACCCTTTGCGAATCACCTTCTCGAACTTCGCACCTTCAAGGCGAGCCTGCAGTTTTGCCTTCGTTCCGGCACGCTTGATGGTGGCGGTGCCTGGCGCTTCTACGCTCTTGACCTTCCGGCCAGCAACTTCTTTTTCGAGATCCCTACGCAGGATCTCCAACTCGGGCAATTCGGCCATGGTCATTGCTCTAGCTTCCCTTCGTTTGCGAGTCGCTCGAGAGCGGCTTGAGCAGCTGCCTGCTCTGCCTCCTTCTTTGTGCGCCCGATCCCACGTCCGTGGGGGTTGTCGCCGAGGTGAACCTCCGCAGTGAATTCTTTGGCGTGGTCAGGGCCAACCTCTTCTATTTCGTACTGAGGGACCAGCTCCAGCACCTGCACCGCAACTTCTTGTAATCGAGACTTTGGGTCCCCAACCCAATTGCCGAGCCGAATCTGCTCGAACTCCTCGTCAAGGAACCGACCGATCAGTGCCGTAGCGGATTCAATTCCTGCATAAAGGTAGTAGGCCCCGAAGAGCGCTTCAGCACAATCGGCGAGAATTGAGTCCTTATCTGCCCCGCCAGTAGCTTGCTCGCCCCGACCGAGACGGACACACGACCCCAGATCGATACGGCGAGCAGCCCCGGCCAGTGCACGCGTGCTCACGAGGGAGGCACGCCGCTGGGCAAGGGCACCCTCAGCAGAGTCAGGCTCGATCCGGTAGAGGCGATCAGTGACCATCATTTGCAGCACTGCGTCGCCAAG
>DORQ01000140.1:4929-8384 GCA_003514205.1 Acidimicrobiaceae bacterium | reverse complement strand
CGGTGCCGAAGTGCCAGCTCCAGGACTTCAGACTCCGCGAACTCAGGCTCCAACCCAAGTCGCTCAACAAGCGAACTCACGCTGGCCGCCTGTGAGGGCTCAGCCAACGCGAGCGACGACATAACTCACGATGTCGCGAACTGTGTGAAGGTCTTCAAGGTCATCACTTTCGATCTCGAATCCCACCGAACGCTCAGAAAGCTCGTCCTCCAGGGATTCAACGAGTTCGAACAGAGCAATCGAGTCGGCGTGAAGGTCTTCCGAGAGCCGGTCCTTGCCTGCCGTGACTGCTCGTTCGACCACCTCTGCATCGATTTGCAGGATCTCAGCGAGCTGTTCGGTGACGAGCGCGAGGACTGACTCCTCGTCGATGCTGGATCCGTGTGTATGCGTTTCTGCTGGCAACAAAGTCTCCCGCTGTTGAGGAAAGATGCGCTGTCGAGGAAAGGGGTGAACCTGAATTATCTCCGGTTGCTGATCCCGTGTTCAAGGAACTGCAGACCCGATCCGCCGGATTGTATTACCAATCCGTGGTCTCAATCAGCGAAGTTGCCGTTGATGTTGGCCTTCGGGGTTGAGAGACAGACCCGACACGCCCGCTTGGTCAGTCGACCTCGATCGCCTGACGCCCGTGATACCAGCCACAGTTGCCGCAAACGACGTGAGGGACCTTCGAGGACCCGCACCGCGGGCACAGGCTGTGTGATGGTGCCTCAAGTGTCCATGCCGACGCTCGTCGGCTTCGACTCTTGGACTTCGACATTTTCTTCTTGGGGACGGCCATCGTCGTTCCTGCTCACTCGTGGGGATTCCAGTTGCCGGCTGTGCACGGCGTCAATCGGGCGCACAACACAGGGCAATGCATGTTACTCACAATCTGAGTCCCAGTGGGAATTCGCCCGTGACTCGGTGCGGTTCAGTACCTCAGAGGGAATCAGGGTCCAGCGCCGAGTCGGCCGCCTCGTCAGCAAACCCCAGCTCGTCGGTGGGAAGCCGAAGCGAGTCAAGCGCCGCCCAGCGCGGATCCGTTGGGGGTTCAGCACCCTCGTGGAGAACAACAACTGGGAATACGTCTGGCACTGGTCCCACACAGTCATCGCTGCACAACGGCGTCAACGGCAGCGACAGCAGAATGGCTTCTCGGACGAGTGGCTCAAAGTCAAGCGAGTCCTCCTCGATGGGGTAGGTCTCGCCTTCCTGGGGTCGATCAACGAATGTCTCGCGCACGTCGAGCGACAAGGTGCCGACCATTGGTTCAAGACAGCGCCGACACTCGCCAACGAAGGGGGCCGTGATCCGCCCAATCACTGAAATGCCTCCTGCGATTGCTTCGAGATCGCAGGAAAACTCGATGACCGCGTCTGGATCGACTCGAGTACCAACGACACTGAGGCCGCCAAGGCAGAACCTCTCCCCATAGGAATCCTGGTTCCCGACTCGCTTACGGAGTTCTCGAGTAATGAAGGTTCGAGGCCCAGCTGTGATGTGGTCCTCGAGTGGTTTCTGGTCCCCCGAGCGTTCGGGTGAGTTCGTAGGTCCCACCTGATCAGTCACCGAGATCTTGGTCGAAGTACGCCGCTGCCTCGGAATCGGCCTCGTCCTCATAGCGACCGATTGCGCCATCGCCCAATTCCGAATCCGCAATAGTGATCTGCAGCTTCTTTCGTCCCGCTGCGACGGTGCGCACAAGGCGATCTAGGACAACTTCAAAGCTCGCAAGCTTCTGGTCGCAATAGTCCTCGGCTTCTCGGCGCATCTGCCGAGCATCTGCTTCAGCATCTTCAGTGATTTGCTCGGCGCGAAGTGCCGCAACCTTCACGATCTCGCGCTCTTGGACCATTTGAGCAACCCGAGACTTTGCGTCAGCGATAATCCCTTCGGCCTCCCGAGCTGCCTTGGCACGCACTTCGTCGCGCTCCTTGAGGAGCCACCGAGCAGCTCGCAATTCCTCCGGCAGGTGCGCCACGATCTCGTCGAGAATGTCGAGTACCTCATCGCGATTCACCATCGCCGAGCCCGACATCGGCATACTCTTCGCCGTCTCGACTATTTCAATGAGTTCACGAAGTTGTTCTTCGGTCTGATGCGCAGCTGAGGTTTCAATACTCATAGTTATCGTCCTTGGAACGAGGTGGCTAGCTGGTAAAGCGGTCTTTGAGGCGGTCTGCAACGCAGGTCGGGACCATCGAATCGATGTTCCCGCCGAATCTCGCAATTTCGCGGATCAGCTTAGATGCGAGAAATGAGTGCGAGGAGGTCGTCGGAATGAACAACGTGTCCACCCCAGAGATACTCCTGTTCATTTGGGCCATCTGAAGCTCCGACTCGAAGTCCGACACTGCGCGAAGCCCCTTCACAATGAAATGCGCGCCGATCTGATTTGCCAGATCTACCACGAGGGAGCTGAACAAGGTGACCTCGACATTGTCCAAATGCGCAAACGCTTCGCAGATCAGTGCCTGTCGATCTTCGAGCGAGAAGAGCGGCTCGCCTTTCTGGGGGTTACGGACCGCAGCTACCACGACTTTGTCGAACAGCCGAGCGGCTGTTTCGACGATCTCCACGTGGCCGTTGTGGATGGGGTCGAATGAGCCGGGGTACAAGACCACAGTCACTGTGTTTTCTCCAAGAGGTCAAAGGACTCCACCGGTGGAGCCGAAACGATGTGTATCACCGTATCCCCATAGCGTCGCTCCTTGAGTACATCCCACCCACCCGGAAACTCCAGCGACCGATTTGATTCGGCGACAAGGGTCACATCGTTCATCAGTTCAAGCAATTCAGACCAGCCGTCGAAATCGTAGGGCGGGTCAGCGAGGACAAGATCTGCGCCCGAGAAAAGCTCGGCGCGCGCCCTCATTACATCGGAGCGAATCACCGTTGCGTGGTCTGCAAGCTTGGTTGTTTGCAGATTCAATTCGATCGAAGCGATTGCTTCAGGTCGCAGTTCCACGAATGTGCAGTCCAGAGCACCCCGGGAGAGCGCCTCGATACCAAGTGCCCCGGACCCGGCAAACAGATCGAGAACCCGCGCGTCCCACAACAGTCCCATCGAGTTGAGCGAGTTGAAGAGCGCCTCTCGCACCCGATCGCTTGTTGGTCGAGTGGCCGATCCAACCGGAGCGTTGAGTTTGAGCCCGCGAGCCGTTCCGGCAACAATTCTCACACCAGCAGTGTAGAAGCACGGAACTCTCTGGCGTTGCCCGATCTCCGCACCGCCGATGCTCGAGATCGGCCTACACCATTCACCTACGCTGTCTCCCATGGGCCTCGCCGAAAACTTCCCCGAGAACATTGTGTGTGTCGATTGCGGAGGGGTCTGCCACCGACTTGCGCTTCCTGCCGAAGACGGTGACCAGCCAGGCGATGTGATCGCCTATCGCTGCGAGGATTGCCTCGATCGGTGGGATCTGTTGGTTGAGGACAGTTAGCGTTTCAGACCGTTAGCGCTTCAG
>DORQ01000140.1:1857-4664 GCA_003514205.1 Acidimicrobiaceae bacterium | reverse complement strand
GCCATGGCGGCCTGTCGCGCTTTCGGAACCCAGGCCGCATCACGCCGAAGTGAGGCAAGACGAAGGTCATTTTGACCCTTCTGTCGAGCTCCCATGATGGTTCCCTCACCCCGAAGTTCCAGATCGATCTCGGCAAGCTCGAATCCGTCCGTTGACGCAACGAGTGCCTCGATTCGCGCCTCACCGTCTGCGGAAGGCTCCTGGGAGATCAGCACGCAGTGAGATTGGTGGGCACCGCGCCCGACGCGGCCTCGAAGCTGATGGAGCTGTGCGATTCCGAATCGGTCGGCATCGCAGATCACCATGATGGTTGCGTTCGGCACGTCGACCCCAACCTCAATCACGGTGGTCGCAACCAGAACGTCGACCTCGCCCGCCCGAAAGGCCGACATCACTGCTTCCTTGTCCGCGCTCGCCATCTTCCCGTGAAGTAGCGAGAGCCTCAAGCCCTTGAGATCTACCAGAGCAAGACGCTCATACGTCTCAGTCGCCGACGCCACTTCCAGCTTCTCTGATTCCTCAATCAGCGGGCACACCACATACGCCTGGCGGCCAACGGCGACCTCGGCGCGCACCTGATCCCAGACCTGGTCGACCTCGATATCGGTTCGAGCCCAGCTCGTCAGTATGGGCGAACGCCGCGGCGGCAATTCGTCAAGGACGGAGACATCAAGGTCCCCATAGACCGTCATGGCGGCCGTCCTTGGGATGGGCGTCGCTGTCATCACCAACACATCGGGCGCACAGCGATCTGGATTCACTGTTCGCAATGCGTCACGTTGTTCAACTCCAAATCGATGCTGTTCGTCGATAACTACGACTCCCAAAGATCGAAAGCTCACCGCGTCTTGAATCAGCGCGTGAGTTCCAATGACGAGATCAATGTCGCCCGATTCCAACTCAGCCAACGTTCGACGACGTTCCGCTGCGGTCTTTCTTCCGGTGAGCAACGCGACTCGAAGGTCGCGAGTTTCAAAGAGCGACCCCGGTCCAGCGGAAACGGTGATGCCAGCAAGATCACGTGAGATGCCCAAGAAGTGTTGTTCAGCGAGCACCTCCGTCGGCGCCATCAGCGCCCCCTGATGTCCACTCTCGACTGCGGCCAACAGCGCAGCGATGGCTACCACTGTCTTGCCGGCGCCAACGTCGCCCTGAAGAAGCCGGTGCATTGGCAAAGGCCTCGCCAGATCCCCACGGATCTCCAGAATGGCGCGAGTCTGGGCCCCAGTGAGCTCGAAATCCAGGCGATCCAGGTATTGAGCAAACAGAGCTGGGGGGCTTTCGTGGGAAAAGCCCACCGCCTCGTGTTCCAGGGTTCGTTTCTTCTGAATCAGTGAAATCTGAATTCTCAGCAGCTCATCAAAGACCAGTCGCTTTCGTGCCGCCATCGCGGCGCCCATGCTGTCGGGAAGGTGAACCCCCTCGATCGCCTGCTGGCGACTGATCAAGCCGTGCTCATGGAGCACAACCTCCGGTACGGGGTCGGCAAAGCCCCGTGAGCGGCAACGCCGAATCGTTTGAGCGACAAATTCGCCGATCTCCCACGTGCTCAAACCAGCCTTCTCAGACTGAGGGTAGATGGGGAGTATCCGCCCGGTCTTGTCTCCCACTAGGTCAACCACTGGATTGGTGATCTGGCGGGTACCGTTGAAGATCTCAAGCTTTCCGTAGAACACAGCCTGGGTTCCTGGCGACAGCTGACGCTCGCGCCAGGCCTGGTTGAAGAAACTGATCTTCAGCCGACCGCTGCCATCGCTGACTTCGGCCACGACCATCGCCCGATTGTTCCGCACTCTGCGAGTTGAAATCGACTGAACTGTGGCCCACACCATTGCTTCCTCTCCAGGTGAGAGTTGGGCAATAGTCGCCTGATTCGTGCGGTCGAGGTATCGGCGCGGGTAGTACATCAGGAGATCACACATTGTTGATATCCCAAGGGTTCGCAGGGCGGCAAGCTTCTTTGGACCGACACCGACGAGGCGGCCAACATCGATCTCCGACAGCTCGGAGAAGCTCATTGGCCCAGGCTCAGCCATTGCGGTCCTCACACATGGCAACGCTCAGCCATGAGGAACCTTCGCAGCGAGACCAACCTCCACCGTGTGGGGGCGCCCCGCCCGCAACACCATCTCAATCGCTGGGCCCACGTGGTCGGTGCACAGTGAAAGTCGCCACTGCGGCACGTTGGCGGCGGGGTCCACGGCCACTACTTCGATGAAATCGCCAAGCGCCCTCCATCCACGTTCGATCGTGTGGATTTCGGCCTGAGGCGCAGCGATCTCCAGCCTCAAGTGAAAGAGGTGCTCTGAACGCTCCTCCTCTGCGTCGGGGTCCTCGAACTCATAGGCCGGCTGCGTTTCGTCCTCTCCACAGATTCGGGAGACGAAACTTTCGAGAAGTACCAACCAGGAGGCCGTTGTGGCATCCACAACCCCGGCCTCGCTGAGCTGTGGGTCTGCCTGGGCAAACTCCTCCATATCGTCCAACCCAGCATCAGCGGCGGCCAAAATCGTCGCCGCCAGATCACCGCCCTTGTCGGCCTCCGCGAGCGCAGCGGCCGCGGCGCGTTGCATAGTGGACTCAACACAATGCGCAGTGCCCGGCTTCACCTCGGAGGCATACTCAGCAGCAAGCTCGAGGGCAATCCCGAGTTGAACTGGGCCAATAAAGTCCAGGTTTCGGCACGCCTCGGCAAAGCCGTGCCACCACGCGACCAACCTCGCACCTGCGTCTGCCTGGTGTGCCGAACTGCCGCTTGGCTGGGGCCGACCTTCGCCTGGCTGGCCTTCTGTTGGCCGACCTTCTGT
>DORQ01000140.1:0-1691 GCA_003514205.1 Acidimicrobiaceae bacterium | reverse complement strand
TGGCCGACCTTCTGTTGGCCGACCATCGCTGGACTGACCCGCACCCGAAAGAAGGCTTGCGAACTCGGTGCACGAAGTGGGTCGCGAACGCTCGACCAACCGCTTGAGCACGTCGATTGATCGGGCACAGTCAGCACCAACTCCGAGGTGACTAGTGGTGACCGCATCGCTTTCCATCGCTGCTGTGCCATCGGAATTTCCCGAGACGTGGCGCAGCGCAGCAGCAAGATCATCGATTCCCGGCGAGTGAGCTTCCATGGCAGCCGCGGAATCAAGAAGAACCTCGACAAGGTCAACGACTGAAAGAACAGGGAGCGTGGGCACTGCCCAAAACCTATCGGACGGCGTGTACCGACTCTGCACCGACAGCGCCCAACTTCTGGTGCCCGCTGTTCGAATGCTAGTGTGAAGCCTCGCGTTGACGCCTTCCCGCGTCCAGCCGCTGAACCTCGATTCCTAGGAACTAAAACGATGTCCTCCGTCTGTGAGATCTGCAAGAAGAAGCCAGGCTTCGGCATGAGCCTGAGCCACTCCCATCGCCGCAACAAGCGTCGTTGGAATCCAAACATCCAGCGAGTACGAGTCATCGAGAACGGCACCCGCAAAAGGGTGAATGTCTGCACCGGTTGCCTGAAGTCAGGCAAGGTCCAGAAGCCTTCCGTTCGCAAAGTAGCGTAACGCCGCCATGCAAGGCGTCATCAAGAGCTACGACCCCGGCACCGGCGACGGCGCCATCTTGTGTGACTCCAACTTCGAGGAGTACGAGCTTGCAGCGAATGCACTTGAGGGATCGGTTTTCCGCATGTTGAGGCAAGGCCAGCGCGTCACGTTCACCATCGATGACGAGGGTTTCGCCACGACGTTGCGTTTGGGCTCAGAGGTTGATATGGGCACGCCTGGATTCATCAGCGCGTCCCTCAGCGCCCAGCCGATCCAGGACTGAGAATTTCTCCAACCTTCAAGTTGCGTATTGACCGCGTTCGTGTTCCTATTGGCGAACGCAAATGGCTCCGGAGGCACCTATGACAGCTACCACCACCAACCGCGCGCTCATCGACTGGGTCGACCACTGGCGCGAGATCTTCCAACCTGATGATGTCTATTGGTGCGATGGCACCGAGGCCGAGTACGACCGACTGTGCGGCGAGCTTGTCGAGGGCGGCGCCTTTGAGCGCTTGAACGGCGAGTTGCGACCGAACAGCTACCTCGCCTTATCTGACCCCAACGATGTGGCCCGAGTTGAGGACCGTACCTTCATCGCCTCAGAGAAGGAGATCGACGCAGGTCCCACCAACCACTGGCGCGATCCTGCGGAACTCCGCGAGGAAATGCTCGGCCTCTACCGCGGATCGATGCGCGGGCGCACCATGTATGTGGTGCCCTTTTCCATGGGCCCGCTTGGGTCACCGATCGCTCACGTCGGTGTGCAGTTGACCGACTCTGCCTATGCGACGGTCAACATGCGAATCATGACTCGCATGGGCCAAGGTGCCCTTGATGTCATCGGCGAATCCGGCGAGTTTGTGCCCTGTGTTCATTCAGTCGGCTTCCCGTTGGTCGATGACGCTGGCGTCACTCGCCCCGATGTTGCTTGGCCGTGCAATAGCGAGAAGTACATCTCGCACTTTCCTGAAACTCGGGAAATCTGGTCATACGGCTCCGGCTATGGCGGAAATGCACTCCTCGGAAAG
>DORQ01000039.1:7050-10191 GCA_003514205.1 Acidimicrobiaceae bacterium | reverse complement strand
AGGCGGGCGCCAGCGGTGTGATTGCCGCCGCGTTGGCGGCCACGCCACGCCGGTGAGATGTTCCTCACAAAAACCAGCCAAACTGGCCGCGGTTTTCCAGTTCGTGCCCTACAGTCGAGTTGACCAACAGCACCCTTGGGGGGTCTGGCCCCTTGAGGAAAAGGGAGGTCAATGTGCAGATTCAGGTGAGCGCTCGTCACACCGAAATCGCGGTCCGGGACAAGGATCTGATCATCGAGAAGATCGGAAGACTCGGCGGCAAGTTTCTTGAGATGGACCGAGCGGAGATCCACTTCTCCGAGGAGCGCAATCCCCGAATTCGGGACAAGGAGGTCTGCGAGATCACCCTTGAAGGCCATGGTCACCACGTTCGGTGCAAATCGAATGGCCCCGACCACATCACGGCCGTGGATCGAGCCGTCGAGAAGCTCGAGAACAAGCTGCACAAACTCAAGACGAAGCTCTCTACCCATAGAACCCATCGCGACGTCACACGAGCGAAACTGCGTGCAACTGCCGACTCTTCGCTGTCGGAAGAACTTGTCGCTGAGGTACTCGGAGCTCCATCTTCTGCCGCGGAGGCCGCGCTGAACGAGTGGGATGTCGCACCAGCTGTGGAGTCCGAGGTCGCCGAAACAGTGGACGCTGCTTCGGAAGAAGCCACTACGTTGGTAGATAGCTACCGCATTGTGAAGGTGAAGTCCGTGGAGCGCAGAACGCTGACGCCGTTGGACGCCGCAATTCGGATGGATCTCGTGGAGCACGATTTCTACTTCTTCACGAACTCCGAGACAGGCTCCTCCGCAGTGGTGTACCGCCGCATCGATGGCGATATCGGCCTCATCGATGAGCGCGATTCTGTGTCGTAGACCGCAGAATACGGTCGAGTACACCTCGATACTCCGGGTTCGACGGCAGCGAGTCTGACGCTCCTTGTGAGCGGTGACTGAGGTTTCCTGCGAGATGAAGGACCTGCGAACCCGGAGATCGCATTCGCATAGATAGGATGGGACTATCTATGCGAATTCTCGACAAAGTTCTTCGTGCTGGTGAGGGCCGCAAGGTCCGCGCATTGGCTGACCTCATTCCCGATATCAACGCGCTTGAGGCGGACATGCATGCCCTCTCTGACGATGCGCTGAAGGCGAAAACGGTGGAGTTCCGTGATCGCCTGCACAACGGTGAGGATCTCGACAACCTCCTGATGGAGGCATTCGCAGTTACTCGTGAGGCGGCTTTGCGCGTCATCGGCCAGCGTCACTATGACGTTCAGCTCATGGGCGGTGCAGCGCTTCACTTCGGCTGGGTGGGCGAGATGAAGACCGGGGAGGGCAAGACCCTGGTTTCCTCGTTGCCGGTCTATCTCAATGGGCTCACCGGCAAGGGAGTTCACGTGATTACCGTGAACGACTACCTCGCCACCCGCGACTCCGAGTGGATGGGGCGGATTCACAACTGGCTGGGGCTGACCACAGGTCTGGTGGTGCCAAACCAGTGGGACTCCACGTTCAAACGAGCTCAATATGCCGCCGACATCACTTACGGCACCAACAACGAGTTCGGTTTCGACTATCTCCGCGACAACATGGCGATGACGCGAAGCGAACAGGTCCAGCGCGGGCACAACTACGCCATTGTCGACGAGGTCGACTCGATTCTGATTGACGAAGCTCGAACTCCGCTCATTATTTCGGGCCAAGTCGACGATGTTGCCAAGCTCTACTTCCGGTTCGCCTCAATTGTTCGAGGTCTGTCCCGTGATCTCGACTATGAGGTTGACGAAGAAAAGCGAACGGTGTCGCCCCTCGAGTCAGGGATCGAGAAGGTTGAAGCCGCACTTGGGGTGGAGAACATCTATGACGATGTGTCCTCAAATCTGGTTCATCAACTCACAGTGGCCTTGAAGGCAAAGGAACTCTTCCACCGAGACAAGGACTATCTCGTTTCCGACGGCCAAGTGAAGATTGTTGATGAATTCACCGGCCGAGTGCTCGAAGGGCGCCGCTGGTCTGAAGGCATCCACCAGGCAGTGGAGGCCAAAGAAGGGGTACGGATCAAGGAGGAGAGCCAGACGCTCGCCACCATTACCCTCCAGAACTACTTCCGCCTCTACGAGAAACTCGCGGGCATGACCGGAACCGCGCAGACTGAGTCTGCCGAACTCATGGGAACCTATGGCCTCCAAGTGGTTCCGATTCCGACGCATCGCCCGATCGTCCGCAAAGACCAGGGCGACCTGATCTACAAGAGCGAAGAAGCCAAGTTCGAGGCAGTCGCTCAGGACATTCTGGAAAAGTCTGAGACCGGCCAGCCAGTGTTGGTCGGCACCATCTCCGTGGAGAAGTCCGAAACGTTGTCGCGGCTGCTCAACAAGCGTGGAGTGGCCCATGAGGTGCTCAACGCGAAGCAGCACACTCGGGAAGCAGAGATCGTGGCCCAGGCCGGGCGACTTGGAGCTGTCACGGTTGCAACCAACATGGCCGGCCGTGGTGTCGACATTCTCCTCGGTGGTTACCCAGAGGGCCTCGCAACCAAGGAGTGCGTTGCGGAAGGGCTGCAACCCAACACCGATGAGTTCACTGAGCGGTATGAGGAGTTACTTCCGACCCTCAGGGCTCGGTGCGAGGCTGAGGGCGACAAGGTTCGCGAGGTCGGAGGTCTGTACGTCCTCGGCACCGAGCGTCATGAGTCCCGACGAATCGACAATCAGCTTCGAGGACGTTCGGGCCGTCAAGGAGATCCCGGAGAGAGTCGCTTCTACCTGTCGCTCGACGATGAACTCATGCGGTTGTTCGCCACTGGCGCCATTCAAATGGTGATGGGCAAGAACTGGCCCGATGATCAACCAATCGAAGCAAAGATGGTGTCCAAGGCGATCGAGCGGGCGCAGACCACTGTCGAGCAGCGAAACGCGGAGATCCGCAAGAACGTCTTGAAGTATGACGAGGTCATGAATGAGCAGCGAAAGGTGATCTATCGCCGCCGCGACCAAGTTCTTGATGAGCTCGACCTGTCCGAAGACGGTCTGGGGTCACTCGCCGCGGCCGTGGACGGAGTGATTAACAACCACTGTGAATCTGACTTCACCGAGACGTGGGATCTCCACTCGCTGCATACCGACATCCTGACCTACTGGCCGTC
>DORQ01000039.1:4145-6867 GCA_003514205.1 Acidimicrobiaceae bacterium | reverse complement strand
TTGCTCATCGGCGACGCGCAACGCCACTACGCCGAGCGTGAGGCAGAACTCGGGTCTGAGGCGATGCGTGACATCGAGCGACAGGTGATGTTGAGCATCATCGATCAGCGATGGCGAGAGCACCTCCGAGAGATGGACTACTTGCAGGACGGCATCGGCCTTCGCGCCATGGGTCAGAAAGATCCCCTCTCTGAGTGGCAACGCGAGGGGTACGCAATGTTCGAACAACTCGTCGACACCGTTGGCGATGAGTTCGTCAAGTACATCATGCACGTGCAGGTGGTCGTCGAGTCGCCAGAGCCAACGCTCGACCCTGAGGAGATGACGTACAGCGCGCCGGAAGATCCTTCAGAGAGCTCGGGAGCCGCAGCGATCTCCGCCACAGCTGTGGCGATGGGCGCTGAACCCCCAACGGCGGCTGAACCCGAGACGATGCAACCTCTCGTCAAGGATGATATCTACGACAAAGTTGGGCGAAATGAGCCCTGTCCATGTGGCTCAGGTAAGAAATTCAAGGTCTGTCACGGTCGCTAGTCCATCCCGAGGCCCCTGCTCGTTGGTCACTTCGAGTTCGGCCCGCGAACATCGGTAGCATGGCGCTGCCATGCAGGACTTCAGCACCGCCATCTCCGAACTGTCTCGCCGACTTGAAGAAGCCGAGACCTACCTTCGAATCCCAGAATTGCAGGCTCGCCTTCCGCAGCTTGAAGTTGAACTTGCTCGTCCAGATCTTTGGGATGATCAGCAGGCCGCCCAGCTCATTCAACGCGAGTTTGCCTCGGTGTCAGATGATCTCGGCGTCCACCGTTCCCTTGCTGAGGCAATTGAGGATGTCGCCACGCTCGCCGAACTCGCGCGGGAGGAGGGCGACGAATCCCAGGAGCCTGAGATTGAGTCAGCTCTCACGGCGCTCAGAGTCCGTTTCGACGCTCTGGAACTTCGGGCGCTGTTCACAGGAGAATGGGACGAATGCGACGCAATCATGGAGTTCAACTCCGGAGCTGGCGGAGTTGATGCGCAGGATTGGTGCGAAATGCTGCTCCGAATGTTCCTCCGCTGGGCGGAACGACGTGGGCTTGAGGTGGAAATCGACGCGGCCTCCCCTGGAACTGAAGCAGGTATTAGCTCGGCCACGTTCATTATCAAGGGTCGCTACGCCTACGGGTATCTCCGAAGCGAACATGGTGTGCATCGGCTCGTGCGAATTTCGCCCTTCGATAGCGCTGCCCGGCGCCAAACTTCCTTTGCGTCGATCAAAGTCACGCCATTCATTGAGGACACCTCGGGTGAACTGGAAATCGACGAGAAGGACCTGCGGATCGATGTGTATCGCTCGTCTGGTGCCGGTGGCCAGCATGTCAACGTGACAGATTCAGCTGTCCGAATCACCCACCTTCCAACTGGCACTGTGGTGTCGTGTCAGAACGAACGGTCCCAGCATCAAAACAAAGACCAGGCAATGAAGGTGCTGAAGGCAAAGCTGTTGGACCTAGAACGGCAAAAGCACGTGGCCAAGCTCGCTGAAATCACTGGCGATCAGCTAGACGCCAACTTCGGCAGCCAGATTCGCAGCTATGTGCTGCACCCCTATCAGCAGGTGAAAGACCTTCGTTCGGGAGTGGAGATCGGCAATGTCGAAGGTGTGCTCGATGGCGACCTCGACACCCTGATGGAGGGCTACTTGCAGTGGGAACGGGCAAGTCGCTAGCGGAGTCTCGGTCTGTGTGGCTCCGATGACGCCACCTCACTGCTCCCACTGGATAGTGTTGTATCGCCCCGACCGGAAGTTCAGTTGTGATCAAGCTCGAAAATGTCACGAAGACATATAAGAACGACCATGTTGCGTTGCGTGATGTCAACGTCACCATCGAGCGTGGCGAGTTTGTCTTCTTGGTGGGACCGTCGGGCTCTGGCAAATCCACCTTCATTCGGTTGTTGAATCGCCAGGAACTCGTCAACGAAGGCAGCGTTTGGGTTGCGGGCAAAGACATCGGCGTGATGCCGAACTACAAAGTCCCTCAGCTCAGAAGAAACATTGGCTACATCTTTCAGGACTACAAGCTGCTCACCAACAAGACCGTTGAAGAAAACGTGGCGTTCGCTCTCGAGGCCATCGGCCGATCACGGCAGAGCATTCGAACGCAGGTTCCCGCCATTTTGGAGCTTGTTGGTCTGCAGGAGAAAGCAAAGAACCGCCCCGACGAACTCTCAGGTGGAGAGCAACAACGGGTTTCCATTGCCCGAGCCTTCGTCAATCGTCCATTGATTCTTCTTGCGGACGAGCCCACGGGAAACCTCGACCCTGCCACCACTGTGGGCATCATGAAGCTTCTCGACCGGATCAACCGAACAGGAACCACCGTTGTCATGGCAACCCACGATAGAGGCATCGTCGATGTGATGAGGCGCCGGGTGATCGAACTCGAGGGTGGCCGAGTTGTGCGCGACCAGGCGCGGGGAGTGTACGAGTAACCATGGCGCTCCGACTCGATTATCTCGCTCGCGAAACGGGCCAAAACCTCATCAGAAACTGGTTGTTGTCACTTGCGACCGTTCTCATCGTGACGGTGTCGCTCACATTGTTGGGAATCACCGTGCTGGTTGGTATTCATGGGCTCGACAACGCGTTCAAGCGTTGGGACGGTGAAGTGTCGTTCATCGTGTACATGCAATCCACGGCAACTGCCGATCAGATAGCGGCGATCGAGAAGGAACTCAAAGC
>DORQ01000039.1:0-3865 GCA_003514205.1 Acidimicrobiaceae bacterium | reverse complement strand
GATGCTGAGATCGTGAAACAGCTGGCGAACACCTTCCGCCCCAAAGAGGCCGTCTACGACGTGGATTTTCCTGACGAGGCAGTACGGCAGCTGCAAAGCGCCGGCAAACAGCTTCGATCCTGGCTGTTCGTGGGGGTCACGGCGCTGTTGGCGGCCTCGATCATCCTCATTTTCATCACCATTCAAACAGCTGTGTTTTCTCGACGCCGTGAGATCGAGGTCATGCGTCTGGTTGGGGCAACCAACTGGTTCATCAGGGTGCCCTTTATCGTTGAGGGAGTGATACAAGGCCTGATTGGTGGTCTGACGGCCTCGGGAATCACGCTGATCTTGGCCAAGGCCTGGCAGAGCGCAGGTAAGTCCATGGGAGACTCGCTCCTGAGTCGGTTCATTTGGGAGCCCTCGCAGTTGAACTGGACGCTTTTGTGGCTCGTTTTGCTCGGCAGTGTGGTCGGAGCAATCGGTTCGACCTTCTCGGTGACCTGGTACCTCCGAGGGTAGGAGGGGTCTTGGGCGCGCTACCCCGGCAGAAGTAGCCGAAGGAGTGCCGTGGTTCCGGCGGCGATGACGATCACCACGATCAGCGGAGTTCGTTTCCACGCGGCGAGTGCTCCGGCGCAGAGCCCTGCGAGGCGTGTCAGCAGAAGATTCCCTCCCGCCTCGCCGAGGGATTGGGTGATGACGAGCCCCGTGAACATTGCTGCTGGCAACAGGCGTTGAATGGCGGCTGCGCGGTAGTTCCTGGCGAGGTTCGCCAAGGCTACGAATCCCACAGCCTTGAGCCCATACGCAAGGAGTGCGAGAACAATCAGTGCGGCCCAGGTCATGCAGGTTCGGCCTCGAACTCGCTCGGAAGCGCCTTGGAATTCCATCCGATGATCACTGCGCCAAGCACCGCGGCGAGAATCGCCGCAGAACCGGGCAGCACGGTCAGGGCGGCCCCGACAAGTACTGCTGCTATCCCCGCTGCGCGTCGGCCTTCGCTGGTTCTGAGGTGGGGGAGCAGCAGCGCAATGAACGCGGCGGGGAACGCGGCGTCAAGCCCGAAGGCTTCAGGGGACTGCACCAGGTTGCCCATCAGGGCGCCCAGTAAGGTGCCGAGGTTCCAAAAGAAGTACACGCTGAGCCCACCGGCGAGGAAGCCGTACTTTCGCAGCGGGTCGGTGCGCTGGGCGGCGCCAACTGCGGTGGACTCGTCGATCACGAGTTGGGCGATCAGGAGCCGTTCCGCTCGTGAGGAACTGCGAAACCATGGTGCAACGATTGGTCCGTAGGCCAGGTTTCGCGCGGCGAGCACGGTGCCGCTCAGGAGTGCGGCCACGATCGAACCCCCGCTGTTCAAGATTGCGACGACGGTGAATTGGGTGGCACCGGTGAATACCAACAATGACATGGCGCAGGCCTGAGCGGTGCTGAGGCCTGCTTCAGTTGCGAGCACGCCGAACAGGGCACCCACAACTCCCAGGGTTGCGCCCAGGCTGAGTGAGGCAAGGGTGATGGGGCGTCGCTCGCTCGGATCGGTGGAGGTCTGAGCGTTGGGGTCATCCATCGGGTAGACATCGTAGATGGAGTACACGACGATCTTGTTTGAGGTTTCCGAACAAATCTGCACGATCACGCTCAACAGGGCCGATCGACTGAACGCGTTCAATGAGGTGATGCTGAAGGAGTTGCTCGACGCCTTTGATGTCGTCGACGCGACCGATGAGATCAGGGCAGTCATTGTGACGGGAGCCGGGCGGGCGTTCTGCGCCGGGGCGGACCTTGCCGCGGGCACCTCCACCTTTGACTATTCACACCGCAAGGCATGGGACGGTCTTGGCGATCCGGGCGATTCAGCTGAGTCGGAGGAACCGGCTGAACAGAGCGGACAACGGCAGGAGCGGGTCACCCGTGACGGCGGAGGCCGACTTACGCTGCGAATCTTTGCGTGTACCAAACCGGTAATCGCTGCAATCAACGGCCCTGCAGTGGGCGTTGGGGTCACGATGACCCTTCCGATGGATATTCGAGTTGCCGCTGACAACGCCCGAATTGGGTTCGTGTTCAATGCCAGGGGATTGGTTCCTGAGGCCGCTTCTTCGTGGTTCCTGCCGAAGGTGGTGGGCATTTCCCAAGCGCTTGAATGGTGCTACTCGGCGAGAATCTTTGGAGCGCAGGAAGCGCTTGCTGGAGGCCTGGTCCGTTCGGTGCACCCACAAGAAGAACTGATTGAGACTGCTCGTGAACTCGCACGCGAGATCGTGCGCAACTCCGCCCCGGTGAGCGTGGCTCTCACCCGAATGATGATGTGGAGGATGTTGGGCCAGGATCATCCCATGGCAGCTCACCGAATCGACAGCCGGGCAATCGAATGGTCTGGCCGCGAACCCGACACGCGCGAGGGGATCTCAGCATTCTTGGAGAAGCGACCAGCGGAGTTCACCGGTTCGGTTTCCGAAGCCATGCCAGACTTTGTCCCCTGGTGGGAGGAGCCGAAGTTCTCCTGAGCAGCGTGCATTCCTCAACCGGTCCCAACCGGTCCCAACCGGTGCATCGGGCTGGGGTAGCGTCGGTTCGTGCAGTCCAGCGATTCGATGAGCGATTCAGAGAGCTCTAGTCATGCTGAGAGCCCTAGTCATGCTGAGAGCTCTAGTCATGCTGAGAGCTCTAGTCATGCCGGGAGCTCTACTGAGGCTGAGAGGTCTGGCGAGTGGCGACGTGTCGCTTCGTCAGAGGAACTTGGGTGCGAAGCCCTGATCGCTGGAGATGAACGTGACTACTCCGTGGTGTGGCGGACCCGGTCGGGCTCCATTTCCGCAGCGGATTCTCGCTGCCCTCATCAGTTGGCGAACCTTGTTCATTGCGGTCGCGTGCTGGGCGAGGAACTGATCTGCCAAGAACACGGTTGGCGGTTTCGCAACTCTGGGGAGGGTCACAAGCTGAGCGCACAGGGGAGAGTGGATGGGAAAGCGGCGTTGTCGATGATCGCAGTTCGAGAGTCCGAGGACGCCATTTGGATCCGCGCCGAGTTGGACACCGACTCGTGATGTTCAGAGCTGCCCTGCGGTGCAAGCGCGTTGGAGCGTTGGTGGGCACTGTGGTGTGCTTGGCCGCAATGCTGGCGCTGTTTGTGCTCGCAACGCCGGGAGCCTCGAGCCAGCTTCTTCGCCAGGGTTACAGCGAGCGCATCACCCTCTTTGATTCCACCCTTGTTGTGCAACGCGATGGTTCCGTGCAAGTGACTGAGGTCATCACCTACGATTTTGGTGCTGAGCAACGCCACGGCATTCTTCGGAGAATCCCTACCCGTTTCGATTGGACGGGCGAGATTCCTGACGGTTTCGGACCAGGCGCCCAATTGGACCGCGTGACGCCAATCGATCAGGTGTCAGTGTCGAATGACGATGGTGCATCAGATGAACTCAGCGTGGAGACTGAGGCCAATCTCACACAGTTTCGGGTTGGTTCCGCAGATGCATTTGTCACCGGCCAACACACCTACACGCTGCGCTATCGGATTGCCGGAGTGCTCAATGCATTCGCTGAATACGACGAGTTGTACTTCAACGCGAGTGGCAACGAGTGGGAGGTGCCAATCGATCGGGTGAGGACAGTAGTTCGAGTGCCTGGTTCGCCGACTGCGGTGCAGTGTTACGCAGGACCGCAGGGCTACACCGAAGCCTGCGAGTCGGCCGAGCGCCGAGAAGGTGGGGCTGAGTTTGTGCAGTCCAACCTGTTGCCAGGGGCGGGGCTCACCGTGGTTGTTGGGTTGCCGAAAGGGACCGTGACTGATCCGAACACCACTCGTATCTTCGAGGAGCGCTGGTCACTGGGGTCGGCTTTCCGGCTGACTCCAGCCACGGGCGGGCTGGGTGGGGGTCTG
>DORQ01000013.1:9440-12415 GCA_003514205.1 Acidimicrobiaceae bacterium | reverse complement strand
GGCGCAACCACCGGAGCGGGCGGCGCCGAAGGTTCCTCTGCGGCCGCCAGCAGTGCCACCGCAAGTAACACCGCGGCGAAGGCCGCCCAGTATCAACGTCCAACCCCTCCTCGTCCGCGAAAGCAGGGCAAGAAGCGCTGATACATTGCCAGGATGGACTCAGCCCAGCTTCGGCAACTCATACGCGATCTACCGGACTACCCAGCTCCTGGGGTGACGTTCCGGGATATCACGCCGCTGCTGGCTGACGCAGGCGGCTTCTCAGCCGCGATCGATGCCCTCGCTGAGCCATTCATCGGTGCTGTTGACGTGGTAGCGGGAGTTGAGGCAAGAGGGTTCATGTTCGCTGCACCAGTGGCGCATCGCCTGGGTGTTGGCTTCGTGCCAATTCGAAAGCCGAACAAGCTGCCCCGAGCGACTCATTGCCAAAGCTACGAGCTTGAGTACGGAACTGACGTTCTTGAGATTCATCAAGATGCCATCAGCGCTGGCGCTCGCTGCCTGTTGATCGACGATGTGTTAGCAACCGGAGGCACAGCAGAAGCAGCTTGCTCACTGATCGAGAAAAGCGGTGGCGATCTCGTGGCCCTCAGCGTTCTCCTCGAGTTGGACGTTCTCGGTGGCCGAGCCAAACTCGGCGAGCGAACCGTCCATGCAGTGATGAATTACCGCTCCTGAATGCCCGGCGTAAGACGGTAGGCTCCAATGCGAAAGGAGGGTGAGCTGTAATGGCGACCGTTGGTCGA
Organism: Acidimicrobiaceae bacterium; assembly: GCA_003514205.1. Taxonomy (GTDB): domain Bacteria; phylum Actinomycetota; class Acidimicrobiia; order Acidimicrobiales; family Microtrichaceae; genus UBA11034. Next base: position 11,669 of record DORQ01000013.1, on the reverse strand, counting down.
GTGCTTCCATGGCGACGTCATCAACTCCCTCCCGCGCAGGAAATCGAACGGCTTCTTGAGGAGTTTCGGCGCTTCCACCCGAGAGCGGCGGCCGAACCCATCATTCGGGCCTACGAAGTGGCGCGAGCCGCACACGAAGGCCAGACCCGCAAGTCTGGTGAGCCCTATGTGACCCACCCGCTTGCAGTAGCGACGATCGTGGCGCACTACGGAATGGATGCTGCCACCGTGGTGGCAGCGTTACTCCACGACGCTGTGGAAGATACCGAGATGACCCTCGCCGAGGTGTCAGCCACGTTCGGCGAAGAGGTCGCTGGCCTCGTAGACGGGGTGACCAAGCTTGAAGGTATCCACTTCGACTCCAAGGCTGCTCAGCAGGCGGCCACCATTCGGAAAGTGATCGTCGCCACTGCCCGTGACCTTCGAGTGCTAGTGATCAAGCTGGCTGATCGCACCCACAACATGCGAACCATCGCCGGAATCAGCGCCGAGAAGCAACAGAAGACTGCCATCGAGACCCGTGACGTGTATGCGCCCTTGGCGCATCGCCTAGGAATGGGCGATATCAAGCAACAGCTTGAAGATATTTGCTTTGCCTCCTTGCACCCCAAGCGGTACGCCGAGATCGACCATATGGTGGCGGTGCGTGCTCCGGAACGTGAGATCTACCTCGCCCAGATCGAGGAGGAACTTCGAACCCGCCTGGCCGACGCCCACGTGAAAGCTGAGGTGACCGGAAGACCGAAACACCTGTGGTCGATCTACGAGAAAATGGTGGTTCGAGGCCGCGACTTTGACGAGATTTTCGACCTAGTTGGGATCCGGGTGGTCGTTGATTCCTACAAGGATTGCTACGCGGCCTTGGGTTCCATTCATTCGCTGTGGCCCCCAGTTCACGGGCGATTCAAGGACTACATCGCTCAGCCCAAATTCAACCTGTACCAGTCCATCCACACCACAGTGGTTGGCCCCCAGGGCAAGCCTGTGGAGGTGCAGGTTCGGACCCGCGAGATGCACCTGCGGGCTGAATCGGGGATTGCTGCCCACTTCGCCTACAAGGAGGGCGAAACTGCAGTTGACGAACTCGGTTGGTTAAACCGAATGATGGACTGGCAACACGAGGTGTCAGACCCTGAAGAGTTCATGGCGAACCTGAAGATCGATCTCGAAACTGATGAGATCTTTGTGTTCACTCCCAAAGGGGATGTAATTCCGCTGCCTCAGGGATCCACGCCCGTCGACTTTGCGTACGCGGTCCATACCGAGGTCGGACATCGCTGCGTTGGAGCTCGGGTTGGCGGCCGCCTGGTTCCCCTCGACACTCGGCTGAAATCCGGCGACACCGTTGAGGTGTATACCTCCAAGGTCGATGGCGCGAAACCCTCAGAAGCCTGGTTGGAGACGGTGGCGAGCCGAAGTGCTCAAACCAAGATCAAGCAATACTTCAGCCGCGATCGTCGAGTTGACGTTCAGGTGATTGGAAACGATCTGCTTGAGCGCGCAATCCGATCGGCAGGGATGGCGATCTCTGAGGCGGGTGACCCTGAACTCTTGACTGCAGTAGCGAAGGAATTGAACTACGCCTCGGGCGATGCCTTGGTAGCAGCCATCGGCGATGAACGTTGTTCTGTGGGGCCCGTCGTGGATCGAATCCAACGCCACCTGCGAGCGGCGCAGGATGCGCGGTCCGAACTCGTCAATACCCCCACTCGGAATCACAAACGACGCGGATCTGGGTCAGGAATTGGTATCAACGCTGAGAACCTCGACGATGTTGTGGTTCGCGTCGCGTTGTGTTGCCAGCCGATCCCAGGCGACGAGATTCTCGGATTCCACACTCGAGGACGAGGCATATCGGTCCATCGGATGGACTGTGCCAATGCCGTGTCGCTGTCCGCGGGCCACAGTGGCCGAGTTGTTGAGGTCCAGTGGGACGACGACTCTGGCGGAACCTTCATGGCCGCAATTGAGGTGCGGGCGATCGACAGGTCGGGTTTGCTGGTGGATGTCACGCGAATCTTGACTGAGGGCGGTGTCAGCATCGATCGCTGCTCGACCCACACAAGCGATGATCGTGTCTCAACGCTGTATTTCGAGTTCGAACTTGGCGACGCTGGTCACCTCGGCACGATTCTTTCGAGGCTCAGAGGACTCGACTCGGTGTATCACGCTGATCGAGCGACGGAGCGCCCTCGACTGTAGGCAGTCCTGTAGGGCCATTCGCAGAGG
>DORQ01000013.1:4165-9209 GCA_003514205.1 Acidimicrobiaceae bacterium | reverse complement strand
GCTCAGCCAAGCTACCGTTGCTCGCCGTGGCCCGACATTCTGAGTTTCAATCCATTCGAGGCATGCACGATTTGCTTCCGCCTGAGTCGGAGCGCTGGCAGTTGCTCATCGAGACGTTTCGAACCCAACTCGGCCGGTGCGGGTACCAGTTTCTGGCAACCCCGGTAGTGGAGCAGCTGGAAGTGTTTGCCCGGCTTGGAGAGGGCACCGATGTTGTGACCAAGGAGATGTACACCTTCGAGGACCGCGATGGCCAAGCGCTGGCGCTGCGCCCAGAATCCACCGCGGGTGCGGCGCGCTCGTTCATCCAACACCGTCCAACGCCCCCATGGAAGGTCTGGTACTTCTCTCAGCATTTTCGCTATGAGCGACCGCAGGCCGGCCGCTATCGCCAACACCACCAACTCGGGGCCGAATGCTTTGGGCCAGGAGATGGCGACATTGATGTTGAGCTGATCGTTGCGCTGTGGGACTTTTACCAGGCGTTGGGGCTGAGGCGGATTCGACTTGAGTTGAACTCTATTGGCGAGCCAGCAACTCGTGCCCGCTATTCAGAACGGCTCCAGGCGTATCTCGGTGATCGTGTCGATCAACTGGACCCAGCCGATCGGGTGAAGATCGAGGAACATCCGTTTCGTGTCTTGGACTCGAAGCGGCCACAGACCCAGGCCGCGTTGGTTGGGATTCCCACGCTGGTGGAGGAACTCACGCCGGATGAAGCGACGCGGTTTGCGCGAGTGTGCGATGGCCTGGCCGCAGCAGGTGTTCCATTTGAGGTCAATCCACGGCTGGTCAGGGGTTTGGACTATTACACCCACACTGTGTTCGAAATCATCAGCGAGGCGATCGATGCTGCCCAGTCCACCATTGGCGGTGGAGGTCGCTATGACGGGCTCGTGGAGGCCCTTGGAGGTCCAGCAACTCCGGGTTTCGGGTTCGGCACTGGCGTCGAGCGGGTGCTGTTGGCCTGCGACGCAGAGGGGGTCTTTGGTCAGCCAGCACCTTCGTTGACTGCCTTCGTCGTGGAGTTCGGGGGCGACGGTTCCGAGGCCAGAGATCTGTGTTTGAGCTTGCGGCGAATGGGATTCTCCGTGGACCGGGCACCTGGGAAAAGCCCAAAGTCGCAAATGAAGGCAGCGGATCGTTCCGGTGCCGAGTTCGCCGTGATTCTGGGTTCAGATGAGCTTCGCGATGGGACCGTGACGCTTCGCCCGCTTCGCTCTGAACTGGAACAGATGGTGATCCCTCGAGCTGAGCTGGCCGAGCGACTCCGCCGGGCCAGTACGATAGCCACCGATCTTGTTTGAGGTAAGGAACCCGTGACTGACCCAGCTACCCATCAGCCTGTCCCACGTCTTGCGACGGCATTGCGGACGCACACCTGCGGCGAATTGCGGGAGGAACATGTTGGTTCCACCGTGTCAATCTGTGGTTGGGTGAGCGCCCGTCGCGAACATTCGCAGCATCTTGCCTTTGTGGATCTTCGTGACTACACCGGCAAGGTTCAGTGTGTCGTGGATGGGGCGGCGGAACTGCGGAGCGAATACGTGATCCGGGTGACTGGCCGTGTCAGCCATCGCCTTGAGGGCACCGTGAACGAGGCGATGTCAACCGGAGCCATCGAGATCAAAGACTGCGTGGTCGAGATCTTGTCGCAGGCTGAGCCTCCGCCGTTTCCCCTCGACGACCGCACCGACACCGATGAGATGATCCGTTTGCGGCACCGCTACCTTGACCTTCGCCGCGACAAGATGCAGCGCAATCTCCGGACACGAGCGAAGGTCAATAGCGCGATCCGATCTGCGATGGAGGGCCAAGGATTCCTCGAGGTCGAGACGCCGATGTTGATTGCGTCAACTCCAGAGGGTGCGCGTGACTTTGTGGTGCCAAGTCGCCTCAAGCCCGGAGCGTTCTACGCACTTCCACAGTCGCCACAGCTGTTCAAACAGCTGTGCATGGTTGGAGGAATTGATCGTTACTACCAGATTGCCCGATGCCTCAGAGATGAGGATCTGAGAGCAGATCGCCAATTCGAGTTCATGCAACTCGATGCGGAGATGAGTTTTGCTTCTCAAGAAGACGTTCTTGAGTGCATCTCTGAGGCCATTCGGGCAGTGGTTCGTGCCGTGCGTGGCGAAGAGATTCCAGAAATTGCCCAGATGACGTGGCTCGAGGCGGCGGAACGTTTTGGATCTGACAAGCCAGATGTGCGCTTCGGCTTGGAACTCATTGAACTCACGCCGGTGTTTGAAGCGACTGAGTTCAACGCATTCAAGGCGGAGTGCATCAAGGGCATTCTGGTGCCGGGCGGAGCCGAGTTCACTCGAAGCCGCCTTGATGATCTGACTGACAAGGCAAAGCGTTGGGGTGCTAAAGGCCTCGTCTGGATGCGGGTCAAGCCAGGCGAGACGGGCGGCGTGATACTCGATTCACCAGTCGCGAAGTTCCTCTCTGAGGCCGAGTGTTCCGGCATCATTGCCACAACCAACGCGGCTGAGGGCGACCTTGTTCTGATCGTGGCCGACCAGCGACCCCGTGCCCGTCACGTGTTGGGCCTCATTCGGCTCGATATCGGACGCCCGCCAGTTGATGAGGGTGGGCTGAACTTCCTCTGGGTTGTTGATTTCCCGCTCTTTGAGTCAATCGACGAGGTGACGGGGCATCCGGTTTCGGCGCACCACCCCTTCACCATGCCCCACGCGGAGGATCTGCATCTGATTGGCGATGTGGCTGAGGGTGGGGATCCTGGGGCGCTTTTGAACGTCCGGTCCCAGGCCTACGACCTTGTTCTCAATGGTTGGGAACTTGGGTCGGGTTCAGTTCGAATTCATCGCGGCGATATCCAAACGCAGATCTTCCAGTTACTTGGCATCTCCCCAGAGGAGGCGCAGGCGAAGTTCGGATTCCTCCTTGACGCCTTCCGGTTTGGCCCACCGCCTCACGCCGGGTTTGCGTTCGGCATTGATCGTCTCGTGGCGCTTCTGTTGGGTGAGGAAAACATCCGGGAAGTCATTGCGTTCCCGAAGACTCAATCTGGAGCAGATCCGCTCACTCAGGCGCCAACGGATCTCGATCCCGCGCAGGTGGCAGAGCTCGGACTTCGGGTACTCCCGCGAGCTGCCGAGTAGGTACCCGGTGCTCTGAAGTCTGGGTGTCGCCGCTGTCGTGCTGAATCTGGGCTGGCGGATTGTGTCCGAACAGTGCTGGAGCTTGGGGGTGGGGAACGTGCACCAGTTCTGTGCCGAGCGGCCCGCGGACCTGCCGTGTGAGCTCAGCTGACGGTGTCCGGTCGCCAAATCCGGAGTTGGCTTCGAATTCCAGCAGCGTCCCCGGTCGACCTGTCTTTGCATCGGCAATTTCACTCATCCGCAGCATCATCGTTGCTCGACCGAGTCGAACCACAGCGTTTGAAGCATCGGTCCAGAGCGTGCTGAGCGCACCCTTGTCGAGATACTCATCGAGTACTGCTCGAGTGACTGCCGGCACCATGATGGTTGTGAAGGAGCGACAACCCGCTGGTGCATCTGGGTAGATTCGAAAGCGGTCAGGAAGGTCGAGCGCGGAGAGCATTTCGTCCAATGTTGCGGCCCCGCCGGCGTCCACCGTGCCGGTCGGATCAAGGGCCTGTGCACCAACGTCTCCGAGGCCACCAAGTGGGGCAAGGTCGATTGCATCGAGTGGTAGCCGATGATGCTCGCCTGGGGCAGGGACCCCCAATGAGCGGAACAGGTCGGCAGTTGGGCTGGGAGGTGCAGCGCTGGTGCGTTCCTCGTGGAGTCGGCGCTGAACCTGTACGCGCCCACGCTTGAGGCGTAGTCGAGCTACCGAGAGCGCCACCGTGACCCCGAACGCGACAACCGAGAGCAGAACGTAAGGAAGCATGGTTCAAGCCTAGAGTTGCTTCGGTGAAACCCCACCGTGATACGCCCGACCTCTTTGACGCTGCGGCGGAGGACCGGATCGCTTCCAGTGGGCCCTTGGCAGACCGGCTTCGACCGCACCGCCTCGATGAGGTGCTCGGCCAAGACCACCTCTTGGGCAAGGGTCGGCCGCTGCAACGCATGGTCGCTGCCCATTCGCCGCGATCGGTGGTTTTGTGGGGGCCGCCAGGGGTTGGCAAGACCACTATTGCTGCGCTGGTTGCACGGGAGAGCGGGGCGCAGCTCGAAATGGCTTCAGCAGTGTCAGCAACGGTCAAGGACATTCGTGAGATCGCTGCTGCTGCTCGTCAGCGTTTGGGGGCGCAGGGAACTCGAACGGTGTTGTTCTTGGATGAGATTCACCGGTTTACCCGGTCCCAACAAGATGCGCTCCTTCCCTCGGTCGAGACTGGCCTGCTCACGTTGATCGGAGCCACGACCGAATCTCCTTGGGCAACGATTAACCGCCCACTCCTATCTCGATGCACGGTTCTCGAATTGAAGAGCCTCGACGATCACGCGTGCGCTGTCTTGGCTGATCGCGGCTGCGCGCTCCTGGGTTGTGAGATGACTCCAACGGCTCGAACGCAGCTCATCGCCTGTGTGGAAGGCGATGGCCGCCGCCTTCTCACCACGTTGGAATCCGCTGCTGCCCTGTGTGGCGACGGAGCAATTGATGAGTCAGTGCTGCAAGAAGCACTTGGCGCAGGGTTGAAGTATTTCGATCGGACGGTGCACTACGACGCTGCGTCTGCGCTCATTAAGCATCTGCGCGCCTCAAACGAAGAGCAGGCGCTTGCCTGGCTCGCGATGATGCTTGATCGAGGTGAAGATCCGCGGTTTGTGGCGAGACGATTGGTGATCTTCGCCTCTGAAGATATCGGTCTCGCAGACCGGTCTGCTCTTCTGGTGGCCGTCGCAGCCGCTGACACCGTGGAATTCGTGGGGATGCCGGAGGCCCGATACGCATTGGCACACGCTGCACTCGTCTGTGCTCGGGCAGCAAAGTCACGTGAGGTTGTGGAGGCACTCGAGCGGGCCGACCTCACCCCGCTGCTTCCCCCTCCAGGGACATGAGCCCTGCTGGGACGTCAGCCCTGCTGGGATATGAGCCCTTCTGGGAT
>DORQ01000013.1:2964-4014 GCA_003514205.1 Acidimicrobiaceae bacterium | reverse complement strand
AGCCCTCCTAGGCCGCAACGGTGAGGCCTACACCCTCTGGGCATCGAAGTTCAGTAGCCTGTCAGCATGTCAGCCTCGGACCTCGCGCTTATCGTGATCTCAGCAGTCGCCCTCGTGGCAACCGCTGCACTGACGGTGACGGTCATCCAACTCAGAAAACTCCTCGAGCAGTTACGTAGCGCCTTGGAGTCCTTCGCTGCAGACACCCTTCCATTGGCAACTCAAGCTGCGGCTGCCGCTGATCGAGCCTGTGCGCAGGTCGACCGTCTGGAGGACGTGCTTGGGGTCGCAGCCTCGATGACGGCGACGATGGACTCTGCAACTGCAGCTACCGTTCGAGTGCTCTCCAACCCTGTTATCAAGACGGCTGCCGTGGCGCGGGGCACGAAGCGAGCAGCTCGTCGACTCACAACCAAGGGAACCGACTGATGTTTAAGCGGGCGATATGGACAGGGGTTGGCGCTGCGGCGGGAGCTGCGGGCACGCTCTGGACCCAGAAGAAAGTCAAAGCTCAGGTCGCGAAAGTCTCGGCGATGGCAACTCCAGCGCATTTGGCTGAAACTGCGAAATCAAGAGTCACGGGCGCCCGGGACAACATTTCCGCAGCAGTTGTGGAGGGACGCCACACCAAACGGGCTGCAGAATCTCAGATGAGAGATCAGCTGAACGCAAAGCTCGGTCGATCGGTGCAACAGAAGTAGCTGAATCCAAACAGGTTCAGGCCACACCGCTGTGGCCGGTAGAGTTTGCGATCATGCGCGCCAACGATCTCCGCACCGAATTCCGAGAGTTCTTCGTGGCTCGGGGCCACACTCCTGTGGCTTCTGCCGGGCTCATTCCTCACCACCCATCAGCTCCGATGTTCACCAACTCGGGGATGATGCAGTTCGTCCCGTATTTCCTGGGTGAAGAGCAGGCCCCGTTTGATCCTCGTCGAGCGGTGACGATTCAGAAGTGCGTCCGCGCGGGGGGCAAGCACAACGATTTGGACGCAATTGGTAGGAGTCCCCGCCACCTGTCGTTTTTTGAGATGCTCGGCAACTTCAGCTT
>DORQ01000013.1:0-2835 GCA_003514205.1 Acidimicrobiaceae bacterium | reverse complement strand
GGTGACTATTTCAAAGAGGACGCCATTGCGTGGGCTTGGGAGTTCGTGACGTCGGTCCTAGGTATTGACGGCGATCGTGTCTGGGTGACCTGCCATGTCTCTGACGATGAGGCAGAGGACATCTGGGCGGACCGTGTTGGCTTTCCCAGAGACCGGATTCAGCGGCTCGACAAAGACAACTTCTGGGAAATGGGTGAGACAGGTCCCTGCGGCCCATGCTCTGAGCTGTTCTTCGATTTTGGGCCTGAGCTGGGCCCCGACGGCGGCCCAGCGAACCCGGCTGCGGAGAACCGATACGTAGAGATTTGGAACCTCGTCTTTCCGCAGTACTTCCGCGGCACCGATGGGTCGCTGAGCGACCTTCCAATGCGTGGTGTTGACACTGGCGCTGGCATGGAGCGGATTCTGGCAGTGCTGGGCGGCAGCGCATCGCTGTACTCGGCGGATGTTCTCAGCCTCCTGGTCGACGAGGCGCAATCAGCGACCAACACCCGTCTCGGGCAATCGGACTTGGGTGACGTTGCCCTCCGTCTGCTGGCCGATCACACCCGAACCATGACCTTTTTGGTTGGTGACGGTGTCGTGCCATCGAATGAAGATCGCGGGTATGTGCTGCGCCGTATCATTCGCCGAGCGATCCAGTTCTCATACCGGCTCGGAGTTGAGCGGTTGATTCTTCCGGAGATGGTCGCCTCCTGCGTTGGTGTGATGCAGGACGCCTACCCAGAACTGGCTGCGGATCTTGACCGTATTCAGTCGACGATCGAACGAGAGGAGGCGAAGTTTCGCGAGACCTTGCGAACTGGCTCCTCATTGCTCGATTCCGCCTTGGATTCAGTGGAACCGGGTTCCGCGTTAGACGGCTCGGTAGCGTTCAAATTGCACGATACCTACGGGTTCCCCCTTGAGGTGACACAGGAGTTTGCGGAGCTCCGCGGAGTCTCGGTGGACGAAGCTGCATTCGCTTCCGAAATGGCTATGCAACGCGAACGAGCCCGTGCGGCCTCCAAAGCAACTGGAGTGGTCAGCGGTGAAGAGGCTGCTGAGTTTCAGAAACTGGTGAGCAGCGGCGCCACCACGGAGTTCGTCGGGCGGGAGTTCGACGAGGTCAACTCCACGGTGCTTGCCGTGATCGGTCAGTCGGTGATCTTGGACGCGACGCCCTTTTATGCCGAGGCAGGTGGTCAAGTAGGCGATACCGGGACGATTAGCTGGGACGGCTACACCTGCGTTGTGGTGGATACGTCCTACGCGCTTCCTGGGCTGATTCGTCATCACATCGCTGCGGACTCCTCGCAGCTCCCACCAGTGGGGAGCACGGTGACCGCCGCCATCAACGTCTCGCGGCGTGGACAAATTGCTCGCAATCACACCGCCACTCATATCCTGCATTGGTCGCTTCGTGAGGAGCTGGGTTCCCATGTGCAACAGCAGGGCTCGTGGGTTGGTCCCGATCGTTTTCGATTCGACTTCAGCCACTTCGAAGGCCTCAGCCGCGATCAAATCCAATCTATTGAAGATCGAGCCAACCAAGAAATACTTCGAAATGGGCCAGTTCGCCATACCGAAACCTCGAAAGAGGAAGCATTGGGGAGGGGAGCGCTTGCCTTCTTCGGTGACAAGTACGGCGACACAGTCAGGGTGCTGGAAGCCGGTTCGCATTCCGTGGAACTCTGCGGCGGAACCCATGTCTCCGCACTCGGCCAAATCGGGCCGATCAAGATCGTCGCAGAAACATCCATTGGCTCCAACATCCGCCGAATTGAAGCGTTGGCAGGGCTTGGCCCGATCGAGTTGCTTCGATCGACAGAGCGCCTCGTGGGCACCGTTGCCGATGAGGTAGGGGTTCCTGTGGGAGATCTGTTGGAAGGGGTTCGAAAGCGGGCCGCTGAGACGAGTGCCTTGCGCAACACCCTCAAGGAGCTTCGTCGACAACTGGCTGCGGCGACCGCAGGGGATCTTGCAGGTGCTGCCGTCAACGGAAGGCTGGTGTGCAGGGTTGAGGCTGCGGATCGAGACGAGGTCCGGGATCTAGCGATTTCGCTGAGAGACCACAGCGGGCTGGAAGCAGTGGTGTTGATGGCCAGCCCCGGGGGCAAGGGCGTCGCAGTGGTCGCAGCGACACGACCTGGCGGTCCCCTCAACGCTGGTTCGCTGATCGCGGATGCAATGAAGCTGCTCGGCGGTGGCGGTGGAAAGGGTGCTGATCTCGCAACCGCGGGGGGAAAGAACCCCGAGGGTATCGACGCCGCGTTAGCTGATGTTCGCGCGAAACTCTCATTACCAAGCGACAGTTGAGTGATGCGAGCTCTTGGACTCGACCTGGGAACGAAGCGAATTGGCGTCGCGTTGAGCAACTCAGCTGGCACCCTGGCAACACCCTATGACGTGGTCCATAGAAGCAAGGACCGCCGGGCGGATCACCGAAAGATCCACCTTCTGGCACAAGAGGCCGAGGCCGAGCTGATCGTTGTCGGCCTTCCGCTTCACCTTGACGGCCGTCTCAGTCCTAATGCTCGCTCAGCAGTGCGGGAAGCCGAAGCGATCAGTGTCATGTGTTCGCTGCCAGTGGAAACCTACGATGAACGTTTGACGACCGTCACCGCTGACCGGACGCTGCTAGAAATGAACCTGAATTCAAGCGCTCGACGAAAAGTGGTTGACCAAGTCGCGGCATCGGTGATGCTGCAAGCCTGGTGTGACCACCGGCTGGCAACTGCTTCTTCCCCCGAGGAATCTTCACAATGACCGACAATGGCGACAAATACGACGAGTTTGGCTATATCCCCGAGGACGAGCTTGAGCTTGCACCCTCAACTGTTGGAGCGGGCAGGG
>DORQ01000167.1 GCA_003514205.1 Acidimicrobiaceae bacterium | reverse complement strand
AGGAGCGAGAAGTCCGTGCTGCCCGCGGCGAGGGCACTGGCGGAGATGGATCCCACCGCGAGCGAGAGACGTCGAATGCGGGCCCTGCTGGCGCGTCAACTCGCGACATATTCGGCCAACACCCGCTTCCGGGAGTGGAGCGATGTCGAGCCGTTGGCCGAACTACTTGCCGATCTGTGTCAAACCCTCGACGAACTGAACGAGACGCGGACTGAGTTGCTGCAAACCGTGCCCACCACCTGGATGGCGATTCACTTCATGAAGGCATTCATGCGGATGGAGCCCACCGATGCCGAGAGACTCCGAGTGGCGGCGGTCCTTGTGCAGGAACTGTCTAAAACCGGGAACCACTCCAACTCCAGTCTGGTCGAGTCTCTGTTGACGCTATCAAGTGCCGAAGCCGTGCGAGTTCAAGTGCTGTCATGGCTGTTGCCCATTCTCGAGAGGGCCCATCCCTCCAGCGTTGTCACTTTGACGGACCTCCTTCTGACGCTCAGACCAGACCTTGACGAGGCGTCTGCTGTGAAGGCGGCGCTCGCCAAGCACATGCCTTGGGCTACTTCCCGGGACGCCCATCAGCTGATGGAGGCGTTCTTGGCATTGATGCCGACGCAAGAAGAACGTCTGACAGCCGGTCAAGCGAACCTGGATCGGGTGGGAGACGGATGGGAGCCCCTGAAAGACATCGATACGTTGCTGCGGAACGCGCGATCACTGCTGCCGATCACTGATTGGTTGGCCTGGGTGAACTGCGAGGCAACGGTAGAGAGCACGGTCGCGATGCTGGCATCGGATTCCTCGAACGGAGATTCACCTCATTCCGCGGCGATTCTTAAACTAGCCGCGTCATCCGATGAGCTGCGGCGCCGGGCGCTGAACAGGGTGATGGTGCTCTTGCCATCCACCCGCACCCATGGGATCGTGCACCTGGCGGCGGTGGCCTCTGATTTGGGCGCGTCGAGGGAACAGCTTGGCCAGATAGTCGAGAGACTCGTGGAGGTGGTAGGGTCCACCGAGTCGGATATGGATGCGCAAATCGGTGGGGCGCTGACCGAATTGATCACTTCCTCTGACAACTCTGACAACTTGCGGAGCCGAGCTGTACACAGGTTGCTGGCAATCATGCCATCCGCTGGGACAAAGAGCTCTCGGCAACTGGTGAGAGCACTGTCCGTGTTGGTCGAGTCCAGTGGCGAACTGCGGGACGCGGCTGTGAATGGCCTTCCTTGGGCCCATTTAGCCGTTACCTCTTGTCTACAAATGGCGTTTTCGGGGCTTGGCATGTCGGCGGAGCAGCGTGAGAGGGCCGTGGATGGGGTGTTGGACCAGTTGCCGTCGATCGGCCCAGGTGATGCCTATACCGTGGTGAGATCGTTGGCGGACGCGGGCATGTCGGAGAGGCAAATGGAGTGTCTTGTCGAGTTGGTCCTGGGTGTGGTGTCTACCGCCGCCCCTTGGTTGGGTTCAATGATCGTGAACGAGATGCCCAAGGCAGGTGCGTCGGCAGAACAGCGGGCGCGTCTTGCGCATAAGCTTCTTGATCGGGTCCAGGACTTGGGCCCGACCTATCACGAGCCAGTGTTCCGCACGCTGAAGCACTTAGCTGAGACTGCCGTGTGGCAGCGTTGGGTGCAAGATCACGGACTGTCAGTCGAGGAAGCTGGGGCGGTTTAGTTGGTTGAAGTCCCGGCGCCTTTCCTAGAGGGCTGGAACAGACAGCCGATGACGACGCGACCCCCAGTCAAGTCCAACGCCTGGGTGACGGCGGCTGGGGTTGGACGGATGCCGCGGCCCGCTCAACTCAAGAGGCCTAGCGATATTAGCTCATCACAATCCACGCTGTAGTCGGAGGTTTGTGTGAAGCCGCCGGCCTCGAGGAGGATGCGGACGATGCAGGTTGTGAGGTTGCGGAAGCCAAGAGCGGAGCCGCGGAGATGAAGCGCCCAGGGTTTCTTTGCCGGATCTGCCGCCGAGGGCGAACGTTCACCCGTGCGGATGTCCAGGGAGTCGCGTTCCAGCTGCGTGCTGGCGAGGCTCGGCCTGACTTGTTGAGAACGGGGCTGGGCGAGATGTGAGCTCAGGTGCTGGTCAGCTCAGTTTTCGTGATCAGTTGGTATTCAGACTTGGATCAGACTGCTGAGAGCGATGCGATGCGCCCGATCGCCTTCGGTCTCGCGGCCTTGGATCACCACCCCCAGAACGATGGCAAGCGTGGCCGCAATGGTCGTGAGCATGGATCCCACCGGGACGGCTTGCGTAATTGCGTGCTCGATCGCAACAGCCGAGAGCGTAAATGGAATGGTCAGCCCCTGCTCCAAAGTGACAGATCGGCGACGCGCTGACAATATTCTTTGCTGGCGTTCGGTTAAGTTCTCCTTCATTGCGTGAATAAACTCTCGGTTTACTGATGATTGACTGTGGCTCGCTCGTTCAAGCACACCAAGCAGCGCTTGCTCGTATGACCTGCGAAATTCGTAGAATGACTCCTCATTCCTCCGCAGATTGACAATTTCGTCCATTGTCAGTCTGTCTGGCCCAGGGATGTCGAAATTCGCGACTAGATCCGCCACACCCGCATGAATGGACGGCGTCGCGCCCGACATCTCGCCTGAGAACCCTTGAACTGACCCCACGACCGGGTAGAGATCGAGTCGGTTCGCGAGCCAGGCATGACTGAGGAAGTAGTCCAATAGGGCCGGGTCGTGGTGTTCGGCCGCGATTCTGTGCATGCGCCTTAGAGCCTGACCATCCCGCCTTTGATCATCGGGGATCGCCCGAATGCGATCGACGAGTCGATCCGCTTGAACGAGCAACTCAGGCGATGGTGGAGCAATTGTCTCGAACGTGCCGCGCCTAAGATCCTCCGAAGCGTCGAACGCCTGTTGACGAACATCGTGTACGAACTCGAGTTGCGTCAGCTCGTCCTGCGCCCGCCAGGAGAAGCGCCTTACTGACTGAACCGGCAAGAACTCGATTGAATTGTCCTCCAGCGCCGGGGCGTAGCGAGCCGCGGCTGCCACTCCGGCAGCCAACTGCTGCCTTATGGAATCCGCATCGCGCTTGGTCAATTCGTCTCTCGACATCGCTCCACCAAAGCACGGCTGCCCCGCGAGTGGATCAGGAACAACAATTGTGGTTGGAAGATAGAGCAAGGCGCACCGAGCCCAACGATCCGTGTCGATGGGGGTCGAGTGGATCGCGGGCAGCAGTGTGAACTTCCGTCGCCCTGCGTCTCGGTTTCCGTACAGTTGATCCCCGACCCAATTCGTTATGGCGTTGTCCGCTGTCTCCCACAAATCCAGCACTTGTCGGGAGCCGAGGCTGCTCACCTGATCTGCCAGATCATCAGAAATTGGAGTGCCGAGCGTTGCCGCAACGACGTCGACAGCAGTACTGGCGTGAGGCTTGCGCGGGGGCGTGTGTTCCACGTATGCATTATTGCGTTTGGCGCTGGATTGCGGGCACCCCTGGGCCGACCTTCGAGGCAACGGTCAGCGAGTCACCACGGCGGCGATGACCGGAGAAACCGCAGGAGCCGGTCCCGGTGCTCCGGCGCGGCCGACGGCAACCGCCTCCCACCGGCTCGGGTCGAGCTGGGTCCGGAGATCGTCCTCAAGGGCGTCAAGAGCCGTAATGGCGATCGAGTGGCTCG
>DORQ01000180.1:10565-10752 GCA_003514205.1 Acidimicrobiaceae bacterium | reverse complement strand
TCGGTGACTGGCGAGACCGACAGTGGCGGTACCACCGATTCGAGAGACGCCCAATCGCCGAATGCACCGGATGAACCTGGTTCCGCTTCCTCCAGTACCGTCCCGGCGACCTCTGTCCCAACAGGCGGTAACCCAACAATTGATGTGGCGCCAGGTTGAAGGAAGGCGAAGGGAGGCGAAGGGAGGC
>DORQ01000180.1:9496-10441 GCA_003514205.1 Acidimicrobiaceae bacterium | reverse complement strand
GGCGAAGGGAGGCGAAGGGAGGCGGAGGCCGCTCTTGATGAATCAACGAACTGGAGACCTGTGACGACCAAAGCAGCTACGAAGCGACAACCATCAGTGCGGGGCCGATCTCGTCTGCCCTCGAGAACACGACTGGACTTCTGGCTTGATCTCGCCCTGCTCGTGGCATTCAGTCTTGACTACAGCTTCCGATTCACTGGACTTGCAATTCACGAGTGGATCGGAATTGGGTTCGGCGCAGCCCTCCTCCTTCATCTGACCCTTCACTGGGAGTGGGTACTCAGGACCACATCTCGGATTCTCACACCACTTCCCGCCCGCGACCGGGTTCGGTGGGTCGTCGATCTCGGACTTCTGGTGGTCATGTCGCTCTGCGTTGCCTCCGGTGTCTTGGTGTCCCGATCGGCCCTGCCATTTCTAGGAATCAAACCGGTCTCCGGTGCGTTCTGGAACGGACTTCACACCACAACGGCAGACCTGACGATCTTCCTCGTTGCTGTCCATGTTGCCTTGAGTTGGCGATGGGTACTTTCCGTCGGCAAACGCGTTTTCGGTCGGTCGACCCGAGGAGTGACTGCATGAGATTGATTCGCCACTTTGCGGCAGTAGTAGTGCTGGTTGGATGCATCGTTGGGGTCGGGTACACCTGGTCGCAGAGTGGGCTGACCTCGTTGGTCTCAGATGACAGGCGCGATGGTCCGCCGGGAAGACCGGGAGATGCGGCCGAGGCTCAACGGACTGAGAGTGATCGCGATGATCACCGGGATCAGGACCGAGGTTCTGGCGGGCTCAGCTTGTCGAGCATCGACGACCTCCTCCAGACCATCGTTGTTGAAGTCGGTCTCGGCGCTGTGGTGGTCATTGCTGATCGTTCGAGGAGGAAGCGTAACAAGGCTCATCGCATAGCTTGACCAGCGCCTGGGCGAAGAGCGGCCAGGTACGATC
>DORQ01000180.1:3971-9364 GCA_003514205.1 Acidimicrobiaceae bacterium | reverse complement strand
GAAGAGCGGCCAGGTACGATCCTTCGATGCTTCACACTCGCTTCATTCGACCCCGCCTCCTTTGCATTGCTGTCACGGCCTGCGTGCTCACATCGGTGGGATGCTCGGCAGGAAACGAATCTGGGGCTGATAGCAAGCCAACCGACAAGACATCGAGGCCTGCTGCCGGCAAGAAGCCAACGGGTCCCGAGGGTTCGTTCAGCATCTTGACCTACAACGTCGCCGGGCTTCCTGCCGAAATCTCCAAGGAAAATCCAGCTGAACATATACCGCTCATCAGCCCTCTGCTCGATCAATATGACGTTGTCCTGACTCAGGAAGACTTCGATTGGTGGGGAGACTTGGCGGGCAAGTTTGATTTCGTCAACTATCACGAGCGACTCCGTGCGAACGCGACTCATCCGTTCGAGACGGCCCAACATCCTGGGCCAGAAGCGGTTGATCTCGATATGTCGCAACGGCCCATGCCGCTGATTGGCGACGGTCAGGGAATCATGTCGAGGTTCTCGTTCACTGATGAACAACGCCACCCGTGGACCAGTTGCTTTGGGGGAATTGATACCAGCGATGGCGGAGCAGGGGACTGTCTCGCAATGAAGGGATTCGCTGTTGTCACACTCACTCTGTCGCCCGGCCTCGAGATTGATGTGTACACACTTCACATGGAGGCAGGTGGAACCGACGCCGACCAACAGCTGCAGGCGGACAACGTTGCCCAGCTCAGCAGATTCATTGCTCAGCACAGCGTAGGTCGGGCGATCGTCGTTGGCGGCGACACGAATCTGCATACCGAGAGCGATCATCCTGATGCGAATGGTGACGCAGACACCCAGTTGTGGGCGAGCCTATTGGCGGACTCGGATCTCACCGATGCATGTGCAGCAACCGATTGTGCTGAGACGAGCCGAATCGACAAGATCGCCTACCGATCAAGTCAGGCCGTTGAATTGCAGGCCACAAGCTACGACGTTCCAACTGCATCGTTTAGGGACCCGTCAGGAATAGATCTCAGTGACCACGAGCCGGTGGTGGTCAACATGAAGTGGAACGCCATCACTTCCTAGCTACTTCCCGGCCACTGGTAACTCTCCGCCTTCTCATCGACGGCGCCCATCATGAGCGCGGAGCTTGCTCCTGGCCAGCATCCTCAGGCTGGAACTGAAGCCCCGCAAACAACCCTGAGGATCTCCAGCGGTCGATGTACTCAAAGTACGCGACTGGCCCAAGTGGATACCCGCTGGCATTGAGTCGTTCGCGGCGACCAATAGGTCGACCTTCGTTGTTGTAATAGCCGGGTGTGCAATCTGGGTTGCCAAGGAAGGATCCGGAGGAACTCTCAAGTAGTGCCACCCATTCTTGCTCGGCCTCGGGTGTCACCTCCACGGTGACAGGGGTTGTGGAAGCGCCCTCCTCAATGCTTGCGAGCGCGTGTTCCACGATGGCTGCGATGGTGGCGCCCGCCTCAACCAGATTGTGCGTGATGTTGGAGATGAGGTTCGCTCCGTGGGTGATTCCCAGAATGAATAGGTTGGGGAATCCGTTCACGTGGATGCCGTGCAGCGTCGACATGCCTTCGGCCCAATGTTCGGTGAGCGTCTGACCGTTGCGTCCAACAGTCTCGTAGCTGGCACGTCGGGCGAGGTCGGTGCCCACCTCAAACCCTGAAGCGAAGATGAGGCAGTCGAGGTCATAGTGAACGCCGGCCACCCAGACTCCGGTCTCGTCGATACGCTCCACGCCCAATCCGTTGGTATCGATGAGGTGAGCACCAGGTTCGTTAAATGCCTGGAGGTACTCGTCGTGAAAGCACGGGCGCTTGCACAGTTGGCGATACCACGGCTTCAGAGCTTCGGCCGTCTTGGGATCGTTCACAATCTCGTCGATACGCGCTCGGATCTCGCTCATCTTCTCGTCGTCGCTGTCCTCGTAGGCGCGTTGCACCATGGCGGGGGTGAATTCGGCGCCGGGCTCGCCCAACGCCGCGACGACTCGGTCACGAATCCGCTGCGAGATGTCGGTCCAACCATCTTGAACGAGATCCTCGTCGGCGAATCCTCCGGTTTGCAGCGTGGCGAAGTTCATGAGCCACGCGCGCTGCCACCCGGGTTCGAGGTTGGCGAACCACTCGGGGTCGATCACATGATTGTTCCGGACATCGACTGAGGATGGAGTGCGCTGGAACACGAACAATTCCTCGGCGTCGCGAGCAAGGTGAGGAATGCACTGGACCGCAGTTGCTCCAGTGCCGATGATCCCGACTCGTTTGTCGCTGAGTTTGGTGAGCGCTGCGGTCGCGGGGCTGCCCCCGGTGTAGCCATAATCCCAACGACTGGTGTGAAAGCAGTGGCCGTTAAAGCTCTCTATTCCTGGGATCCCTGGGAGCTTTGGTCGGTGCAGTGGGCCAGTGCCCATGGCGACGAACTTGGCCCTGATTTCATCGCCCCGATCCGTGGAGATTATCCAGCGAGCGAGCCCATCATCCCAGGTCAGGCCAGTCACCTGGGTGGAGAACAACGCGTTGTCGTACAGGTCAAATGTGGTGGCGATGCGCTGCGCGTGTTCGAAAATCTCAGGTGCGAATACGTACTTCTGTGACGGGCGATGCCCGGTTTCCTCCAGTAGCGGAAGATAGATCATGGCGGCTGTGTCGCACATCGCTCCTGGGTATCGATTCCAGTACCAGGCACCTCCGACGTCTCCACCTCCCTCGATGATGCGGAGATCGGTCACGCCGGCCTGGCGCAGCTTTGCCCCGGTCACCAGACCGGCAAATCCCCCGCCAATCAGTGCAACGGTGACCTCGTCACAGACCGGATCACGATCGATGGGCTCAACGTAGGGATCGAGGAGGAAATGAGCGAAGCGTCCTGAAGGGGCAACGTACTGCTCGTTGCCGTCAGGGCGGAGTCGCTTGTCCCGCTCCGCTCGGTACTTTGCGATCAGTTCGTCGCGGTTGAGTGTCGCCATGGCCGCCATCTTCTCCCTCATTTCACCATCCGCTCAACTCCGCCTATCTGTGGCGCTCCGGAATAGGGGGAAGAATCTGCTGGTTTACTCCAGAAGCGGTCGCGCCGGATTCAAACTGCGTCGGCCAGAATCTGTGGAGGATGCAGTGAAGCTCGAATTTTGGATTGATCCCGCATGCCCGTGGTGTTGGTTGACCTCGCGATGGATCGAGGACATTGCACCCGAGCGTGACCTCGATGTGGTGTGGCGGCCGATCAGCCTGAAATTCAAGAACGATCTTGACTCCTCGTCACCGTATTTCGAGGCAGTGAGCTACACCCACGGTCTGCTCCGCGTCATGGAGGCAGTGCGTTCAGTGGAGGGTGACGCTCCACTCGGCCGGCTGTACACAGTCTTCGGACAGCGCATTCATCATGAGGGCGACCTGACCACGGCACCAGCCGACCTCCTTTCGGAAGCGGGACTCGACTCGTCATATGCCCACGCCTTCGAGGATGAGTCCTGGGATGTGGCGATTCGTGAGTCGATGGCGGACGGCCTCGGGCTCACCGGAGAAGATGTCGGAACGCCGATTCTGGCCTTTAAGGACCAGGCGGGAAAGCGAGTGGGTTTCTTCGGGCCAGTCATCAGCCGCCGGCTCGCTCTCGATGAGGGCCTTCGCCTGTGGGATGGCATCAGCCTGGCCGCAACAGTGGAGGGGTTCTGGGAGTTGAAGCGAACCAGGACCGTTGAGCCTGACTTCTCGCCTGCCAGCTAGAACCCGCTTCGGCGCGCTACCGGTCGCCTGCCACCCGGAACCCGTTCTTGCGCGCTACCAGATTGCGGCGATGCGCTCTGCCTCAGCTTTGCCGAGCTTCTGCCCGGCCTCGGCGCTCGCGACAATCGCGGTGAAGTCCATCAGGTTCAAGCCCATCCCGCTGATCATGAGGAACTCCATATCGGGAACGATGAGTTCCACCTTGGATCCACTGGCATTGAGCGCCTCAACAACGGCTCGCTCTTTGGCAAGGTAGCTGCCGATTCGCTCATCTTCCAGGCCTGGTGGAAGCTCCAAGAGGGTGACTGAGACCACGACCACTGTGTCGTATCCAGAGGCGAGATCGGCGTTGAGTCCTGACCGGGCCCCGCCATCCATGAACCGGCGACCGTTGATCGTGATGGGCGGGTACACGCCAGGGACGCTGCAACTGGACGCAATCGCCCGTTCGAGGGCCACGTTGCTCGATGAGTCCCACGGCTGGAACTCACCGTTCGCGGTATCAATTGCGGTGCAGACAAAGCCCTCGGGCCATTCACGGCCAGCAAACACTGAGGCGAGCGCGTTGACGAATGCCTCCTCGGCGATGGTTGATGCGTCGAGGGCGTACTGTCCGATCTTGTTGAGATGTGCAGCGGCGGCAACTGGATCGGCAGCGAGCTGTCCACTGTCGAAGATCATCTCCATGAATCCAGCCAAGCCCGATTGGGAGACCTCGGTCGCCCCGGAAGACCCTGCACTGTTTTGAAAGATGGATTCGATGTCGCTCGACAGTTGGGCTGGATCGTCTCCGCCGGCGAGCATCGCTCCGGCAATCGAGCCAGCAGAGGTGCCGACGATGAGGTCTGCGTCGGCGAGGTCGATGCCACCCGAAGCGAGGCCCGCAGCGAGGCCCAGTTCCCAGGCCACGCCAACTGGGCCGCCACCCCCGAGAACAACAGCACGTTTCTTCGAGTTTGAGTGATCAACTACTGCGGCGTCATTCATGGTGGGCCCTTCCCTGTTTCGGTTGAACAACTGTAGATGATGAGTTTCAAGTGGTCACTCGCTGTACGAGGTGAGATTCCCACGCCCTTGTTGTGGACGGCACGTTGAGGATCGCGAACTCTTGCCGCGCTGCATTGCCTACTTCTGTTGAGCTGGGGTCAAGAACCCAGTTCACGTGGCATCGATCGCGGCCTAGGCTGCCGATAGGCATCCGTCGAAATGAGGGGATCGGTATGGGGACACATCGGGTAGCAGCGGTATTGACGTTGATTGCCTTAGCCGTTCTTGGAGGCTGTCCGGCGGAACAGCCTCCGCCTCCGTCGGGGTACCTCCCACCGACTCTCGTCTCAGTCTCAACAACATCGCCTGTACTTGCTGGCAACCAGTTTCGGATCGATGTCGTGGTTCAAGATGATGAAGGCATCAACAACGCGACTCCTCCGGCGCTCTTCGGTCGTGATGGAAACCGCATGTACAGCAACCGGTGCGACAACTGGTTCATCACACACCAGGGCACCGGAGCGACACTCAACGTGACGTGCAATGCGCCTACCTACATGACGAACGGAACCTGGACAGTGAAGTTCAATGTCGAGGATGTCGGTGGCTACTCGCCGCTGCCCGTCACCACAACCATCGATGTCTCGGGTGGATCCAATGACACGAGCCCTCCAACAGTTGA
>DORQ01000180.1:588-3789 GCA_003514205.1 Acidimicrobiaceae bacterium | reverse complement strand
GTGCGTGCATCGGACCCATCGGGACCAGTTGATTTCGGGTATTCCGCTCCGACGTTCACCACCTCAGCGGGCTATGCCGACAACAACTATGTGACGTGCACCACGTATGGCTACGGGTGGGTCACCGAACTCATGGACCAAATCACCTACCGATGCACGAGTTCGTTGCTCAATGTCCCGGCCATCTATCGAGCGACTGTGTACGCAACTGACCAGCTCGGGTACCAGTCTGTTCCGATTCCGCTTTCTTTTGAGATCGTGCAGTAGCAGTCCAATGCTGCTTGTCGGAACCCGCAAGGGAGCGTTCTTTATTCGAGGCGAC
Organism: Acidimicrobiaceae bacterium; assembly: GCA_003514205.1. Taxonomy (GTDB): domain Bacteria; phylum Actinomycetota; class Acidimicrobiia; order Acidimicrobiales; family Microtrichaceae; genus UBA11034. The sequence continues at coordinate 3,467 of DORQ01000180.1, read as the reverse complement.
GAACAGCGCTCCGCTTGGACGGTCAGCGAGCCGAGCTTTCTCGGCCACATCGCTCAACATCTGGTGCTCGACCCCCGGGACCGTCGTCGTCTGGTGCTTGCCTCCAGCACGGGTCATCTTGGTCCGACGGTGTTTCTCTCCGACGATCTTGGCCACACGTGGAGCGAGGCGACTCAGCCGCCAGCATTTCGGTCGGGCGAACGGCTCGGGCGAAGCCTGAAATCGGTGTTCTGGTTGACACCGGGCCATCCTTCTCAACCAGGGGTGTGGTGGGCTGGAGGGTCTCCCCAGGGCCTGTTCACAAGCCGCGATGGCGGCGACACATGGGAGCCAGTCGACGGGTGGAATGATCACCCGATGTGGGAGACGTGGGCGGAGTGGCCAGAGCAAAACACTCCCGATGGGTCGATGTTGCACTCGATCAACATCGATCCACGAGATGCTTCCCACATGTACATCGGCCTTTCCTCGGGTGGTGTATTCGAGACGGTTGATGGGGGATTGGACTGGGCGCCGATCAACGCTGGTTGCGAGGCCAGTTTCTTTCCCGACCCATATCCGGAGTTTGGCCACGACCCTCACTGTGTTCGACTACACCCATTGCACCCCGACCGGATCTACCAACAGAACCATTGCGGCATCTATCGCATGGACCGGCCAGAGGGCCGATGGGTGCGGATCGGTGAGAACATGCCGAAGGAGGTTGGTGACATTGGCTTCCCGGTGGAGCTCCATCCTCGCGATCCTGACGTGGCCTGGGTCTTTCCAATGGATGGCACCGATGTGTGGCCGCGAACCAGTCCGGAGGGTCGGCCAGCGGTCTACCGCACCCGAGATGCTGGCGAATCCTGGACGCGTTGCGATTCAGGGCTTCCGGAGCGGGCTTGGTTCACCGTCAAGCGTCAGGCAATGACGGCTGACAACAACGATCCGGTGGGGCTCTACTTCGGCACGACCAGCGGTGAAGTATGGGCGAGCAAGGACGAGGGTTCTTCGTGGACCTGCATTGCAGCCCATCTCCCTGAGATCTATTCCTTGGAGTTTGCAGAACCTGCTGCGGATGCAGAACCCGCAAGCAAGTCCAACCCGTGAGGTGACCGGATGAAGGTTCGGATTCCGACGCCGCTCCGCTCCTATACGGACCAGTTATCGAATGTAGACGCGGTAGGAGCGACATTGAATGAGTTGCTCACCGACCTTGACCGGCAATTCCCCGGACTTCGATTTCGAGTGGTGGATGAACAAGGTCGGCTTCGGAAACACATGCGCATTTTCGTTGGCGCCGACATGGTGCGCGACCTGGAAACCGTTGTTGATGGTTCTGCGGAGATCACCCTGATGCAAGCCCTCTCGGGGGGATGAGCCGACCAGCGAGAGAATCGCAGGAGCGATGGCTCTGCCGTCCTCCTGAGCTACGGCTTGGTCGACCTGTCGTGAGGGGAGTGTTCGGTTCCGGGTGGAGTCTTGCAACGCGACACCACAATGTTGACGCACTCCTCGATTCGGGCAAGGAGTCTATGGACGGTTGCCGAGTCGGTTCGAAACGAGAGCAGTGCGATACGGATCACGAAGTTGCCACCAAGGCGCTCGGGCATGGTGCACCCGGTGAGGAAGAACTTGCCATCGGAATTGATCAGATCGAGCAGCGCTCGATTCTCGTCGTCCCCGCATGGCGCTCGTAATCGAAACACGCAGATGGAGAGCGTGGGCTGACCCACCAGTTCGACGTGGCGAAGCTGAGCCAGATCCTCTGCAATCTCGCGGCAGAGCGCAAGCATCTCCTCGAGGTTGTTGCGAAAGACCTGGAGACCCAACATCTTCAATGGCAACCAGACTCTGAGTCCGCGGAATTCGCGTGTGTACTCGATTCCCATGTCGAGCGTATTCGGCCCAAGCCCAGGCCCCTCTGGAGAGGGATTGATGTAGCTAGTTTGAGCAGAGAATGCTGTGAGTAGCGTCCGCTCGTCACGAACGAGAAGGGCTCCGGTGCCGTACGGCAATCCCATTCCCTTATGGGGATCAACGGCAATGGAGTTCGCAAGATCAAGCCCGCGAAGTGCTTCCTGTGCCGACTCACACATGGAGAAGAACCCACCGTATGCCGCGTCAACGTGGAGCCACAGGTTGTAGCGATCGCGGACATCGACCAGACCCTGCAGGTCATCAACTGCGCCTGTGCGGACATCACCCGCAGTTCCAATCACGAGAAAGGGTGTGAGGCCCGCTTCCAAGTCGTGCTGAATAGCGCTCGCTAGCTCGCCGAGCGGCAACTGCATGTGTTCGTTGATTCCCAACATCCGTTGGTGCTCGATGCCGCAAACGGCAAGAGCCTGACTCACGCAGGAGTGAGCGTTCTCGGAGTAGTAGGCGACCAGGCCAGTCTGAGCGCTATCAGTGTGAGCGACTTCCGTCGCACGTCGGGCGGCGTGGACAGCGTGCAGCGTAGCGGTGGCGCCGCCAGTCACGAACAACCCCGAAGGAGTGAACCCCGATTGTTCTGCCGAGGCACCGGTGCCAAGGGCCTGGTGTATCCATTGAATTGCCAGGTGCTCGAGAGCGGCGAGCCCGGGTGCGGTCTCCGAGGTTGGAACGTAGCGGTTGAGGCTCGCTGCAATCCACTCTGCCAGCGCTGCGTGAAAGAGCCCTCCAGAGGGAACGTACGCTGCGTAGCCGGGAGCGTTGTCCAGCGTTCCGGCTCTGGCAAGCGGGCCGACGATTTCATCAAGTAGGGCCGCCAAGTCCGCAGTTCCTACTTCTGGCACTGCTTCTTGGAGCGTCGAGTCGATTGCGGGGTCAGCCCAGCCGGAGTCTTGCTGAGTCAAGTCACTCGACCACGACGGAACGAAGCTCGGTGCTTCGTGTGCGAGCCGCCGTTCCAA
>DORQ01000180.1:0-293 GCA_003514205.1 Acidimicrobiaceae bacterium | reverse complement strand
CGGAAGGTCTGGATCCACGGGTCAAGCCTGATATCAGTATCGGCCGAATCTGTGGCTGACTGGTGTGCGAGGTTGGGGTAGCTATTGGAGATCGACTCCTGCCACACGAATTCTTCGATCGATGATCGATCCCCGGCATCGAATCGTTCGTCGTAGACCAAGCTCCGTTGGCAGAAAGCCAAGCCGCGCTGTATCAGCTGCTGTCGAAGGTCCTCTGCTGTCGAGAGTAGGCCACCGTCGCCCAGTCTCTTCGCCGCCCATCCGTAGAACGACTCGGGCTCGGCCAGCACAAT
>DORQ01000089.1:902-3561 GCA_003514205.1 Acidimicrobiaceae bacterium | reverse complement strand
AGACTCCTCGCTCAACGAAGAGGTCGAACGACTGCGCCACAGCGCCAGCAAGGTGGCTACGCCAACGCGCTCGAGCGCTCATCGACATTGCACATCCCCATCATCGTGAACGATTGGAGCGTTCAGCTTCAGAGCGTTTCGGCCACCAGGTGTGAACTCGATGGGGTGTCAGGGAGCGGTCCAGGTTTCCCACAGTTTGCAGTCGGAGTGGTCAGCTTCGATGCAGGTGTACAGCGACCAGCTCTTCGCCCCGATGAGGTAGTGGGAGTCGATAAACCAGCCACGATCTACAGGCCCGGTGCCAGTGGCCAGGTTCGAAGACCAGTTGACAATAGTGAAGTCCTGAAACCCGATACGAACTACCTCAACCACCTTCACCCTCAGGTCGGGTTGGCCCGCAGTCTGCGAGGCGGTGTATTTGATCTCTTCGGAGTTGGTATCAGCATTGAGGATCGCTGCGAACCCGTACTTGTTGACGCCAGGGCTGCCTGGGCAAGCTGTGGCAATCAGCGCTAGTGCGCCAATCACCACGAGACGAATTGGGTTTCTGAGATGCTTCATCGCTGTCCTCCAACGTAGTGGTGTCCAACCGCAACCTAGGAGCTTCTGAGATCGTTGAGGAGGGGGACAACTCCCCTGCTCTCATACGCAGCTCAGCATTCAGCACAACTCAGTTGATCAGGTCTTCACCCAACGTCGACCAAAGAGGTAGATGACGGGCATGGTGCACAGAAGTGGTCCGACGAAGGAGACTGGCCGGAAGGCCCACCACCGCAGATCGGGCTGCCGCTTTGTATAGAAGCCGAGCCGAGACCCGATATACAACGCCACTGCGAGGCCTGTGGTGTGGAAGAGAAACAACGGCATCGAGAACCGGTTGATTGTCTCGCTGAACTGAGCCCAACGTTGGCTCTCCTTGAGCCGTTCGAGAACCCAGGGCCGGAGCAGCGTCGCTATTCCAGCCTGAAAGATCACGAGGGCAACGATGCACAACGTCGGTGGACCCATGTTTGAGAACTTGTCGCCCGGGACACCAACCATCGAGCCCGGGTAGGTGTCGGAATACACCAGCGCGCTGAGCGACAAGATGCCAGCAGACGCCAAGAGCCAACCCATCCGCCTGCCGCCCTGCACAATTCGTTCATAGAAGAATCCCAATTGGTGGCAGAAGCCCCAGACCAGAATCATGTTGGCGAAGCCGAGTCCCGTGGTGCCGTGTTTGAATCGGGTCACATCAACCAGCCATGCGAGCCCAGCCAGCCACACCAGCACCACGGCGTCGTAGCGATTGTGTAGCCACAAAAAGACGGGGAACAACGCAATGATCACCAGGTACGCGGCGATGAACCACAGTGGACTAATGACGAGAATCACTCCCCGTTTCACCCACTCAACGTCGAACGCATTGCCTGCAAGAACACCCAGGACCACCCAGGTCCCAGCGAGGGCCAAGGCTGGCACCGCAAGGCGTTTGACTCGACCCCAGACGAACGCCACGACTGAGGCCCCCGCTGACTGTTTCCGACGCCAGGCCAGAAGATTCGAGAACCCGCCGACGTAGAAGAACAACGGCATCACCTGGAGGAGCCAGGTGGCCGTCCACATGCCGTCGGTGAACCCAATGGGGTTCGTCGCGTGGGGACCGTCTTTCCTCCACAGGATGATCGTGAAACACCAGTGCCAGGCCACCACGACCAACAGACTGAAGCCACGCACGAAGTCGATGAACGAATCACGGGTCAACGGTTGAGTCGCACTGCCCTCCGCTCTGGGGGCGAGGCCATCCTCAGTTGCTGTCACGAAGCGAAGCGTAGGTGTCAGGTGATCGACTGCGGCGGATAGTGTCAGCCACGATGTCTACCTTCGACACTCTTGAGGATGAGGAATTCGAGCGCGACTGGAAGACCATGGCTGGAGTGGTCGCACTGGTTGTCTGCTCCAATGTGATGTCGAACCGAGTGCTGCCCTCCTGGTTGTATGTGCTGTGGAATGCTGGAGTTGCAGTTGTACTCGTGGTGATTGCGTTGCGGGTCGATCGGCTCTCGTTGTCTGACGTGGGCCTTGGTCGCTCTCAGTTGCGGCTAGGTCTTCGTTGGGGCGGAACGCTCGCAGCGTGTGTCGCAGTTGTCTACGCCGTCGGCCTAGCGGTGCCCACAACACGTGAGCTCTTTCGCGATAAGCGGGCCGATGGAACTGGGTGGGACACGCTGTATATGGCATTCGTTTCCGTGCCGTTCGGCACCGTGCTCCTTGAGGAGGTCGCCTTTCGCGGGGTGCTCCCAGCGGTTTTTGCCCACCGGATGTCGCGACGCGCGGCAATTGCCTGCTCCTCGCTACTGTTTGGTCTCTGGCACCTTCTCCCTGCAGCCAATATCAACCGCACAAACGCCGTACTCAATGAATCGCTCTCGGGCGCCTCTGGCCAAGTCATTGCCATAGCTGGCGCAGTGCTGAGCACCGCGGCAGTCGGGGTGTTCTTCTGCTGGCTTCGCTACCGATCAAACAGCCTGCTCACGCCAATACTGCTGCATATTTCAACCAACAGCCTGGCCTATGTTGGGGCCCATTTCGTGCTTCGCCCATAGCTGACGGCCCGAGTTCACGACCATGGTCGGCGACCAGAGCTCGGGGTTCGCAGGGGGTAGGCTGAACAGAACTG
>DORQ01000089.1:0-698 GCA_003514205.1 Acidimicrobiaceae bacterium | reverse complement strand
TCCGACGTTGCGTGGCTCTTCGTCAACAGTCATTCATGGCCTGGCTGGCACCTTGAGGTGCTCGAAGCCCACATACCTGATATCGGCGAGCGTCCGTCTCCTGAGGAGGCCGAACCTCATGCGTGGACACCACCCGAGCCTCGGGGCGTTTTCGCCGAGGCCGGATTCGCGGATGTCACCTACCTCACTGCCGCGGCCGATCCTCGAATTGCGTTGTCGCGAGATACCGGTCTCATTGTGGTGGGCGCTCGCGGCCCGGGGCTGTTGAAGTCGCTTCACCTTGGCAGCACCGCGGAATGGTTGTTGGTACATCCTCCAGCGCCGATGGTGATTGCCCGCCACGGCGGCACCGTTCGTGACGCAGTCGTGTGTGTGGACGGATCTGGACATGCAGAGCGAGTGACCGAGGTCGTGGCGACCTTGCCGTTCGTCGCGCAACTCAACATCACCGTGTTAGCGGTCGAGGACGGTCGAACTGATGTCGACAGCGCCACTCGTGTTGCCGAGGAGCGATTGACATCGGCCGGTGCTCGGGTGAATGTCGAGGTCGCCACAGGAAAGCCAACAAAGGAGATCGAGCGGCACATCGAGAAGTCTCAACCCGACCTTCTCGGGCTCGGCACGATGGGACTGACCGGGTTGCGTCGGATGCGACTCGGATCCACCGCCGGTTCCGTCGCGAGGGCTGCAACCTGGTC
>DORQ01000088.1 GCA_003514205.1 Acidimicrobiaceae bacterium | reverse complement strand
CCCTTGTCCTCCTTTGGGGCGGGCGCGTTCGCTGTTGGTCCTGGCTCCAACCAACTCCCCGTCGGTCGCTATATGACGACCGCCAACTCGGGTCGATGCGCAATCTCGGTCCGTGACGCTGGAAACGTGGAGCTAGGTTTCCAGCGCAGCTTCGCGGGCCTGATGTTCGTTGACATTGAGTCATCGGCACGACGCGTAGAGACGGCCGGACCATGCGTGTGGTCTCCGGCCTCGTCAGCCGCACAGCCTTATGCCTTTACGGGAATGGCGCGAGTTGGACTCGATGTTGCCACGGGTTGGTATACCGCATCTGGTGGCCCTCAGTGCTACTGGGAGATTAGTGAGGATGCTGACGGATCCTACGGAGGCGTGCTCGATGCTCACTATGGTGCCGGTCGCGTGGCGATTTCGTTGACTCCAACCTCGGGTGTGCTGCTCACAGAGGACTGCGGCACCTGGACCAGATTGGCCAGCGAGCCGCCACGGTACTTCGAGGTGATTGGTTCCCCGACTGATCCGATTCTCCTCGGCGGCCGTGAAGCCTTCTTCACGGGTTACTCACCTCCGGCCTTGTCGGGCACCGCATCGGCGATCATGATTACCGCTGGGCCGTGGACCCTTGACCTGAAGGCACCAACCGGCTCCAACTTCATTGCTGGAACGCAGTACAACGCGGTGACCCTCAATGAATCGGCCACCACGGTTGGCATGTATCTACGAGGGCTTGGTCGGTCATGCACCAACGTTTCAGGTTCACTCCGTGTTCTGGCGCTTGAGACCTCGGGAGGTTCTGTGACTCGATTCTCAGCCCTCGCTCGTCAGACCTGCGACGGGGTAGGAGCGGCGTACATCCTCATTGATTGGGACCCGGTCGAACTCGTACCGGTTCTTCCGTAGACCGCACATTCATAGACCGCACATTCATAGGCCGCACGTTCATAGGCCGCACAATCAAGCAGAGTTTCACTTCAAACTGGCGGTCTGGGCGGCAGCTCTGACCGCCAGTTTGAATTTTGTTCGTGGCGTCACGTGGGGTAGTTCGCGAATCTGGGATTTCAATACACCTCAATATATTTCATAGGCCAATTACCTAGCTCCCCGAATTGAATTCCGCCTGCAGATGGTTCACGCTGGTGAAGTCAGAGCTGCGAATTGCGCGGCCCGGCAGGTCAGGTCTTTCCTGACGAATTGGCGATGGAGGAAGTCGTGCGAGTGAAGAGAGCGGTCAGTTTGTTGGCGATTGTGATGGTTGCCAGCCTTGGGTTGGCATCCTGTGAGGATCCGGGAACATTCCCGGTTCGCAAAGCAGGCGCGAAGTGCAGCCCAGTCGGAGCCTTTGGCCGAGACAAGACGCACGTCCTTCAATGCAAGACCAACAAGCGATGGACCCGCATCATGACCATCTCTCAGGCGCGTGCGCTGATAGCGGCATATGAAGCGAAGCTTGCTGCTGAGGCGACCACGGCGCCAGCGCCAACCACCCCACCTGCGCCAACTACGACCAATGCCCCAACGGTGACCTCTCCTGTCACCGGCGGAATTGTGAGCTTCGGCGAAACCACTGCACCCGTTGGAAATGTGGCTGGAAGCATTGCACCGGGCCGATATGAGGCCGTGGTTCCTGCTGGCGAAGAATGTGACTTCTACCGCCGCGACGGCGCTGGGAACACACTCGGCGCACAACGTGACGTTGTGACTCGGATCATCATGGACCTTCGTCCCGGCGACGCTTCTGTCCAAACTGTTGGGCCCTGCTCTTGGGCGCCGATCTCCTCCACAACTCGCCCGTGGACCGGTAGCGGTATTGGTCTGGTTAACTCAGAGGTTGCGCCCGGCTGGTACTCCACTACTGGAGGGCCAAGCTGCTATTGGTCAGTCGCATCCTCAGCGGATGGCTCGGTTGCCAGCATTCGCCGCAATGACAACATTGGCGGTTTCCAGCTCGTACAGGTTCTTCCCTCCGACAACATCTTGGTGTCCAATCGCTGTGGCAATTGGACTGCGCTTGCTGGCGAACCCGCTCGTTACGTTGACATGAGCGGCGAGCTCAACGATCCGTTGCTACAAGGCAATCGCGAAACACGGGTCGCGCCGTCAAGCGCTGTGTCGATCAGCGGCAACGCGGCTGGGGTGACCGTGACCGCCGGAGACTGGACGATCAATCTTGAGCCCAATACGGGCGGCAGCTTCTTCAATGGCGCCTACTTTCCCAATGCCCAGGAGGTCGCCAGTTCAACATCTGGAAAGATCGACTTCTCGAATGGTGCGGTGAGCTGCACGACTGGGAGCGGGTCGTTAACCGTGCAGGAGATCGCCTTCGATGGTGCTGGAGCCGTGAATCGGTTCCGGGCTCACTTCCAGCAGACCTGTACTGGACAGACCGACTCAAGCTTCGGGTTCATTACCTGGGACGCGGTTTCTTCCAGCTCGACGTTGTAGAGATCCGCTGACGAATTACTTCGCGTCGGCGTTGTAGTTCCTCATAAGTCACGACTTCCATATCGGGGTCGACTATGCCGAAGCTTGCCTTAATGGCCTCACGGTCTGCGGTGAGCGAGGCAGGGTCGACCCCGATTTCTGTTGCCAGCTGAGCGCCATGGTTGACCATCAAATGGGTGGACAACGACGCGAACTCCTCAAGAAGGTCGAGCTCTGGCGCGAGCCGCGCAATTGCGCCATCCAAGAAGACCAGGTTCTTCACGTACAGCATCAACGTCTTTGGAAGCCGGGCCCCATACCCCAGCAGCGCCTTGGTGATCTTCTGAATCTCTGACACCAGCTGATCCTGGCTGAGCGTGGTTGGATCGACCGGGGCTTGGTCCAACCCGAGGTCAACCATGACCTGGCTGATATCGGTGTCAGCGGGGAGCGCGCCAAGGTCTCTGAACGCCTCAAGCTGCGCTGAGATATTGCCTGCGGCGCCAGAAATCATCAGACGGAGAAACGCATTGCGTTCCAGCGGAGTCATGCGCGCCGTGATTCCGTGGTCAAGCAACCCGATCCGTCCGTCAGGCAGCACCATGAGATTTCCACCGTGGAGGTCGCCATGGAAGATTCCATGAACCATGCACCCCTCGGTGAAACCGCGCATTCCGATTCGGATGACCTCATGGGTATCAATGCCGGCCGCCTGCATTCCCTCGACATCATCGAACGAAAACCCCTCGAAGCGCTCCATGACGAGCATTCGGCGAGTCACCAGCGTTGGATGTGGCCGAGGGATGACAAAACCGCGTTGACCGAGTTGGGCAAAGACCGACGCAAGATCGCACATGTTCTCCGCCTCAAGACGGAAGTCGAGTTCCTCGCTGATCGTTTCGGCGAACAGTTGGACCAAGGCGGGAGGATTGGCCAGGGCGGAGAGTGGGATTCGGCCAACCAGCATCGGCGCAATCGTTGCCATGACACGAAGGTCCTGGTGGACTTTCGTTCGGATGTGGGGCCGCTGGACCTTGACTACCACCGGCGTCCCATCGAGGAGGGTGGCTCCGTGTACCTGGGCAATGGAGGCCGCTGCAATAGGTGTGCGGTCGAACGTGGCGAAAGTTGTATGGAGTGGGCCACCGAGTTCGGACTCGACGACCTCTCTCACAGCGTCGAAGTGCTCGGCTGGCACTTGGTCTCGGCACTTCTTCATCTCGTCGACCAACTCGGCGGGAAAGAGCCCTTCGCCGCTGCTGAGAACCTGGCAAAGCTTGATATAGGTTGGCCCGAGGTCTTCTGCGGCCTCACGAATTCGCCTGCTCAGGCCGGAACGGGAGACCGATCCCCCGGCGCGACGTTCGCGTAGCGCCCAGATCCCAACAGCGCCGCCCAGCCGAGAGGCAACGTGTACCAGCCTCGCTGGCGAGGCCGCCAGGCTTGGGCGAGTGAGTGTTG
>DORQ01000210.1:7629-8510 GCA_003514205.1 Acidimicrobiaceae bacterium | reverse complement strand
CCCGGCCAAAAGGGCGGATCACGGCCGCCGATTCGCGCGAAGCGGGCTCCCGATCGTGGTCTTGGAGGCACGCAGGTCGAAGGACGCCACGCAGTTCGGGAACTTCTTCTCGCTGGCCAACGTCGCGTGAGCGAGGTGCTCATCTCGGCCGAGATGGACCAAGCCGACATCATCGACGACATCGTCGAACTGGCGCGAGACCTCAAGGTCCCCATTCGGGAGATTCCGAGGCGGCGGTTTGATTCTGAAGCGAAAACAGAGTCTTCCCAAGGAGTGCTCGCTCGAGCTGCGGAGCTCAAGGAGAAGACCTTGTTTGAGCTCTGTTCAACTGCTCCGAGCGCTGGACAGGCCCCCTTCCTGCTCGCAGTCGATGGAGTGACTGATCCGGGAAACCTCGGCGCGCTCATCCGCACAGCGGAATGCGCTGGAGTAACCGGCCTCGTGCTGCCACGACACCGAGCTGTTCATGTGACCCCAACGGTCACCAAGACGGCTGCGGGTGCAGTTGAGCATGTTCCGATGGCGCTCGTGGGTGGACTTCCCAGTGCGATTGAGGCAATGAAGGCCGAAGGGGTTTGGGTGGTCGGCCTCGATGCAGGCGGTGAACAGAGCCTTCACGACATGACCTTGGGTGCAGAACCAGTTTGTTTCGTCCTGGGCGCCGAGGGCGCCGGGCTGTCGCGGCTAGTCCGCCAACGCTGCGACGCAGTGGTTTCTATTCCGCTGAGAGGCGCGCTCTCCTCGCTCAACGTGGCAACGGCAGGAGCGCTAGCGATCTACGAGGTGGTTCGACGGAGGTCGATGCACCCGTGAGGTATTGGATTCGACTCGCCGCGCTTGCAGGGTTGGTGATGGCCGGTGCCTGTTCGCGTAGTGTGGCG
>DORQ01000210.1:2832-7438 GCA_003514205.1 Acidimicrobiaceae bacterium | reverse complement strand
GTCTTTGGCGCCGAGTTCGAGGTGGACGGTGTCGTTGTTGTGCCGAAGTCGGTTGGACCCTTCGAGAAGTCCTCGCTTGGAGTTCCAAGAGTTCGGCTGGTGATCAGTTCGGACAACCAATCGGAGATGGACCAGAACAACCCCGATGTTCGGCTGGTCTGTGCCGAATCGAACCTCCCAGCAGATTGGTTTTGGGGCTCGACCTGGGAACCGAATGCAAGCCTCAGCTCAGGTGTCCAACGCCAGGGCGAAGTGATTCTCGGCTTTCCGCCAAAAGTCAGCGATCCGCAATACACCGTTGCCGATTGTGCCGATCCGCGGATTCGAGTCGCATTCGATCCGCTCTCCAACGACGACCCAATTCGCTATTTCCCAGTACCTCAAGATGTCATTCAGGCAGCTGTAGAAGCGACACCTGGGCCGCCGCTCCCGCTCCCTCAAGAGGGCGGCTGATATTCGCGGTCCGTCACCCGACGGACTCCGATGATGCTCCTGGGTATTGGATCACGCTCCTCAGGTCGTGTTCTCAGAAATAGCCAGGTCAGCACGCACCCACACACGGCAGGGATCGCAAGCAGAAATCGCTGCTTGCTCAGTGCCTGAGCGCAGGAGGTTCGTATGAATTGCTCAGCTGCAATGTCGGCGAGTCGATCTTGGCTCACTTGTACGACTGGGAGCGGGTTGCGACTCAGAATCGCCATGCCGCAGGTGTGTCCGTCGTGACGAATATCGGCTGTGCCGATCAATAATGCGATCATCCAGGTTGCAGCTGCGAGCCACGGCAACACCATCGCGGCGAGGACGCCTGAGCGGCTAGGTGGTCTCGGACGGCTCATCGCTCACAAATCTATCCTTGTAGACGCTCCGCACCGCTTCTTGGTGGAGGGGAGCTGGTGCAGGCAGACTCGCAGAGTGGAACTCGATGTGCCGGAGATGGAACGAGGAAATGCGGCGCTCCTGTCGCTCAACCGGTTGCACTTCGAGGCACGGAGGAGGCCCGGAGGTCTGGTTTGGTTCGATCACGAGGGTATTCCTGCGGATCAGATTGTCGAGTGCTGTTATCTGAACGGGTTCGAGATCCTGAGCGCGGATGCCGCTGCCCGTGCCGACGCTGATGCAGCGGGGGTTGCGGTGGGCAACGCTGATGGAGGGATGCTGTTGCGAGTCTTCGAAACAGCACCCTCGACATTGCGGATGGGGGCGCGACTCTTGGTGGTCGGAATCAACCCGTCTCCGATGAGTGCCTCCATGGGCATTCCCTTCGGCCGGAAGGGAAACCGATTCTGGCCGGGGATGCTCGCCAGCGGAGCCTGCACGCTCGATCGGGATCCTCTCGATTTGGTTCGTGTCGGCGGGATTGCCATGACGGACATTTCAAAGCGTGTCACTCGTCGCGCAGATGAACTGAGTCGCGAGGAGATCCGTGAGGGCTATCTGCGCCTTGAGCGCATGGTGAGATGGCTACGCCCTCAGGCAGTAGCGATTCTCGGCGTCACCACGTGGCGTATTGCACGAGCGGACCCCTCAGTGGCACTTGGGTTGCAGTCACAGACGTTGGGTGACTGCGAGGTGTGGGTGTTGCCAAACCCATCTGGGCTGAATGCCCATACCTCGGTAGAGGACTTTTCAAACCGAATCAACGAGTGTCTTCGATCGCCCACGTCGTCAGCGTTCTAGAAATGGGCAGTGGCGGCATCCGTTGCCACAACAAGGCCGGGCCGCAAGCGTTCTCGCCGTTTGGACGAAGAGACCGGTTTTCCGGTCGAGATAGCCGACATCACCGCGTTGCAGCGCGGCCTGGTGGTCTCGGTGGTTGGTGAGGAAGTCCCGGCCTAGTGGCGAGTCGAGGGTGCCGTACTTGGTGAGCTGAGTGGAGATCGAGTGTCGAAGCCGTTCAATCGCCGCTGGGGTGCGAACCCCGAACCAGAACAGGTCCTGGCCATCAACGAACACGGTCGGAGCGATTCGTTGGAGCTCAGCGCGGTGTCGGTTGGAAAATGGGTACGGTTCGTCGGGAGCGAGAACGTAGTCGGGCGCCTCGACAGCGCCCTCGGTGAACTCGAAACTCGCGTAGGGACCTCGGCTCCAATCGGTCACCTGCACTCCGAGGTACTCCAACACCGATGCCCCGTAGGTGCCGCGACCGAGGGCCATCCACGGGTTCCTCCAAATTGGAACCAGGCATGTCGCCGGCACGCGTTGGTCCTGCTCGGCTGGGGCAAGATCGGACCGAATCCACGTCAAGCCCAGTCTCGCCAACAGCGGTTCGAAGTGGTCATCGACCTGTGCGATTGATCGGATCGACAGTGGATGCACCGCAATGCCCTGAGCTTGAAGCGCCTCAGCATCCTCTCGGCGATTCTCCTCGGTGTCGACAATCACCAGATCGGGGCGCAACTCCACAATTCGCTCGATGTTGGGGTCTTTGGTTCCACCAACGGCCTCGAGAGTTGGTTGAAGGCAGAATCTTGTGCAAGCAACTGGTGCCAAGCCGTACGCGAGGAGCGTCTCCGTCACTGACGGAACAAGGCTGACGACACGTGGCTTCATTCGACCATGCTGTCAGACAATGGGTTGCCTAGACTCGCCACGTGATTCGCGGTGCGGTAGGGATCGATAGCTCACGGGCACAGCTCGTCGCGCAGGGTGGGAACCATGTCTGAGGTGATGCGCACTGAGCGAGACGGTATTAGCGTGTTCTCAACGAACGAACCCGGCCCGCTCACTGTCGGACTGGTGCTCCGCGCAGGTGAATGCGACGAATCTGTCGAACTTCGCGGGGTTGGCTCACTTGCTCAGGAACTGGTGCTCAGTGGGTTGGCGCGGAACGACGGCTTTTTGAAGGCTTCCGTTGGTCTGGAGTGTTCCGCGATCCAGATGACGGGGGATCCGCGTCGAGTTGTCGACGGTTTCGCACAACTCAATGCGTCGATCGTTCAGCCACGTTACGAGCAGATCCCACACCTCTCCGCGCAACTGCGAAACCTACACAAACCTGATGACCTCAGAACGGCCCTTGGACGATCTCTCGCTGCACGAGTTGGCACCTCCGGATTGGGCGCGAGCGGTTGTCCTCCCCGGTTTCTTGCCGCACCTGATGCACTTCAGCTGCACCAGTGGATGACGACGCACTTCGGCACAGCCAACTCTGTGATCTGGTCGAGTGCTCCACTTCCGCCGGAGTTCAGTTTTCGACTCCCAGTTGGTGGCTCAATATCAGTGCCCGAACCCAGTTGGGTTCCGGGCGCCTACCCGGGCGTGTTGCTCGCGGGGGAGTCGTTGTGCCTCACCATTCTCGACTATTGGAGCCCTGAACTCGTCGTTGCAGCACATGCGGCCCGGGCAAGCTTTGAGGCCGCGCTCTTCAAACAGCTCGGGGTCCCGATTCAGGTGGAGCTCGGACTCGACTTAGTGAACAGAAACTCACTTTGCCACGCGACGTTCATGTTCAAGTCAGGGCCACGTGTGCTCGGCGAAGTCCGCGATTGCGCAATCACCGAGTGGCGCAAGATGTGTTGGGACGGCATCGCCCCAGAGGTTCTTGGTGCTGTCGCCGAGGGGTTACTTTCCATGGCGCCGAGTATGGGTCTCCTCGGACCGTCCGCAGCCGAGGCAGCAACCTCCTGGCTTCTTGGAACCACACCGATCAACGGGGAGGCCATCGGTCAGGCGGCACGGTCGATGTCTCCGGCGCTGGCCAGTGAGTACCTTGAGGCGGCAGGGGCCGGGAGTTTATGGCTTGCGGCGCCAGATCTCGGCTGGCGAGACTTTCGGTTTCATACCGTGGGTGTTCCTGAGGCCGCTCTGGTCTGAGAGCGCTCTGGTCTGAGGCCGCTCTGGTCTGAGACCGCTACCACAGGCCAAGTTCGTGTCCTGCAGCGTGAAACGCGTCGAACGGGTCTCCGAAATACTGCCATCCGGCGCCACTCACTCGGGCTGGGTCCAGGCCGATGCGAGACATGAGAACTCGCGCAGTATCGGCATCCCCAATCGAATAGGCGGCGAGGGCAAACCACGAGGCGGATCGCAGCATCTCGCGCCCGGAAAGTGCGCCGGGCTGGCTGAGTCCTCGGGCAAGAATTCCGTGGCGCAGCATCGTTGTTGCCCAACTCCGGAACTCGGGGTCCGGACGGTTGAGGGACGCCTCGAACACAGCGAGCGCGAGGCCGTCGTGAGCGGGGCTACCCGCAAGGGCCTCCGCACTGATTGCATGGGCGAAGCTCAACATTGCGGTGTCGTCTCCGCCCCACTTGGCTGACAACCCCTGAACCATCGCTGTGATAGCGGGGCCAAATTGAGGGGCTGCCTTGGAACATCGGGAGAACAGATCCATCAACTCGTATCTCGAGACACCGAGGCCCCGGCCCGTGGTCAGCAGCCCAACCCATGCGGGTGCGAATCGATGATCCGTGCGAACGATTTTGGTGAACTGTTCCTCGGCCGCGATGAGGTCGTCGTGGAACTGTCTGGGCGCGGCCGAGACGAGTCGAAGATCTCGGGAGGTTCGCTGATCCCAAGCTCTCTTCGTGAGGAGATACCCGAGGAGCAGCCGTGCAACCGAGTGAGCTGGGGTGTGAGCCACAACCGCTTCGCAGTGGCTGATGAG
>DORQ01000210.1:0-2544 GCA_003514205.1 Acidimicrobiaceae bacterium | reverse complement strand
ACGTGGCGCCCAATACTCCGGCCCCAGTTGGGGCCGGAACCGGCAAAGAATTAAACGGTACGGCCAAGGAAGGCGGCCAGCTTGTCAGCGTTGGAGGCATCTTCGGGCGCCTCTTGCTCTAGGCCAAAAATCGAACCTTCCTCGGAGCGGAAAGCGGGTTGAATCGATTGTCTCGATTGGGCGAGAAGTTGGGCTGCCATGTCTGGCGCCAGGTTGGTGTCTTGGCCCGTTGCTTTGGCGACGTCCCACGCGTGAGTGAACGTGTCGGTGATCGCCATTCCGAGCAACGCCGTTGCCGGCATGTCCCCAAAGCCTGGGTTGACGGTGCGATCGAGAGCGCCCTCTTCAGAGAATGCTGCAAGCGTTGCAGCTGCCGCATCATCGAACGCAGCGAGGAAATCGCCGTTCGAGGAACCTTCACCGGTCTCGGTCATGTCAACACCGGCGACGGCCGACCGTGCCCAGTGTTGTGCACCAATGACGTGGTCGACGAGCTGGCCGACATTCCAGTTTTGGCACGGGGTGTTGAGCTCGAGTTGATCTTGTGAGACGTTGCTCAAAATTTCGCGGGCAATGGTCTGGGCTTGCTGAAGGATCTGCGGGTTCATGTCTGCTCCGAACGGGTTTTGAATTTTTGCAGATCGTAGCTCAACCCTCTGGCGCTGGGCGGCCCTCACCAGGAAGTAGGCCCAAATCGTCCTGAGTCACCAGTCTGGCCTGGAGCGCGTGGTCAATGAGCACGGTTCGTCGGTCAAGCGCGAGGGAATCGGGTGAACCGCGCAGTCCTCGAACTCCCTGCCGGGCGAGCTTGATGCAGATCGCGTCAAGCTTTCGGTTGAACTTGGTGATTGTCCAGCCGATCCTGGCGGCCGTGGCTTGATTGGTGGGACTGGCCGTTGAGCCCGTCAACCTGGGTTCACAGAGCGCCACAAGGAGGAGGTGCTGCTCATTTGAGAATGGAACAACACCGAAATCCATCGTTGCGGTTCCGAGCGGAAAGCGAGGAGCGTCGGAGTCGCCCGACCCCACGTGCTGGTGCCCCTCAAGTTCATAGTTTGACGGCCCACAGGTGAAGGTCAGCAGAAAGTTCGCGGCAACGATGGGCGATTGCTGGCCGGGTGCGACGACAGTCTGGCTTTGGCTGTCAGCATCGGTCAGCGTAAGGACCGTCCTGCTGCCGTGATTCTGAAGCCACCAGAATCCTTCCCGATGCACAAATCGTCCAAGAACCCGATGCATGAACGGGTTCTCGTCAACGACGAGGTCGCCCTGTCGGCCAAATCGCAACGAGGTCGCCGGGTCAAGGTGGATGGGTTCGTCCAGAAAGGTGACCGTAAGGTCGCCAGATCCTACGTTCTCAGGCATGCACTCAGAAGGGTAGCTCGCATCCTCGGGAATCGTCTCGATATGACAAGGACAGCTCTAGTTGGTGAAGAACGGGCCATCTTCTTCGCGGTTGGAAGCGAGATCACACACAGCGTCTCGATGAATGCAGGCCAAGACCTCACGCTCCAAGGCTGATTCATTCCAACTGTTGAGAAAGTCGCCATGGGTGGAGAATTGGTTTCCCGAGGCCAGCCTGAGGGTGGGCAACGGCCCAGAGAGACCGAAATTCACGCTCACCGTCAGCTGGGGTATCGAGATCGGGTGAGACTTCGGACAGGCTGAGTCTCGCGAATAGGTGGCGTGGTCTCGATGGCCTGGGGAGTCCAAGTTGGCACCGTCCCAGCAGTCAGGGAACGTCAACACAAGGTGAAGTGGGGCACCCTGGCCGCAGTCAGGAACTTCATGGGAGAGTTTCGTCTGCACTCCGCAGGTCCAAGCTGCAGCCTCCCCCGTTTGGGGGGTGCTCGCTAGGGCGTCGCCAGCGATCAACATGAGCCCGACCGGAAATGGCTTGACCGACTTCGGGTCGATTCCGGGCGCAGCGCGGTAGTAGGCCTGCGCATAGAGAGGAGTGATTGGCTTCTCGTCGACCAGAACTGTTGGTTGCCAATACGCGGCACTATCGCCGGGCTTGTTGCAGGTGGTCTGGGTGTCGATCAGCGACGCGGCTGTTGAGGTACCAACAATTCCAGTTGCTCCGTAGAAATCATGTCGGTGAGACAGCGTTGAGGAGCCGGGAAAGACGATCGGGTCAACTGTGTCGGAATGGGAGTAGAGGCACTTCGCGACGAATTGGCCAGTTTGGCCCTGCGGTCCCTTGTGGCGGGTCGGCACCGCTTGAGTTCCGTCCGCCCAGAGCGGCGGTGGCCCAACACCCATTGCCATCTCATCGCTGTGGACGGCCGCAGGTGAATCGCTACTACTGGTCGACTCGGCAGTGGAGTTGCTGCACGCAGCAGTGATGCTCCCGACCAGGAGCAAGCCAAGTCCCACAGTGGACCTGCGCGTGAATCGGGTGGGTATCTTGATACTCATATCACGGCTGCCCGAATGGGCAGTGCATCACTTGGAGGGTTTTTCGGGAACCTTGATCGCCGCGAGATCGATCTTCTTGGGTCCGGTGAACTTCGGCGCCGGAGCAGTCGCCGCGTTGGGCAT
>DORQ01000287.1 GCA_003514205.1 Acidimicrobiaceae bacterium | reverse complement strand
AACCCAATCCCCCGTTCAATCTGGGACCGGCTCACCTGCACCAGCCGCACCCGCCCCTGCAACGCCCGCGGCGGGCGCACTCGATGGCGCTTGGAAGTCGGCTCAGGGCTCGCTCGCTGGCTACAGGATTTCCAAGCAGTGGATCACTGGCCAAACTGATGTGGTCGTCGGCCGAACCCAAGGGATCCGTGCCTCAATCAACATCGCCGGAGATTCCCTGACGGCCACCAAGGTCATCGTTGACATGAATACCGTCGAGTCGGGAGAGGTGTTGCGCGACCTTGCCTTTCGAAACGATTTGCTCCAAACCACGGCTTTTCCTGAAGCAGTCTTTGAACTGACGTCGCCGATTCCTCTTCAGGGTCGACCAGCACCGGGCGGCGTCTTCACCACGCGAGCGAATGGACGGCTCACACTCCACGGCGTGGCCAAGGACCTAGTTGTTGATCTTCAGGCTCAACAGGACGGCGCCGTACTCAAGGTCGTCGGGACTATCCCGGTCCTCCTCCCCGATTTCAACCTGTCGGGTCCAGACATTGGGTTGGCGAAAGTCGCAAATGACGGGACTATTGAGTTTTCCTTGGTGTTTCAGCGGCAATAGGCACCACCCGATCCTGGATGGCTTGAACGCCTACTCACTGCCGGAACGCTTCGTAGAAGTAGCGGAGGATGCCTTCGAGGAAGCACTCGTGGAGGACCCACCCGAACCGTGGGAATGGCCATGGGCGGTGTCGCAGAGACGCTCTTCGCCCTCGAGGATCTGACCTGCGCCCACGCCATCTAGGGCAGCGAACGGCCCGCACTCGTGCGGTCGAATCCAGACATGAATCATGGGTACTGGGGTACCGAGATCTCGACTTCCGGACGCACAGGTCCCGTCTCCCTGAGTCAATCCGATGACCGCGGGCGGATCTGTCAGCGTGTAACAGAGGTTGTTGTGGATGTGCCACTGGGTGAGCTTTCCCCCGATATCAGGGACTTGGTCCAACCCGACTCCGCCCTCGGCAAAGAACATGGCGGAGACCAACGTCTTCTTTCCGTCGACCATCTCGAACACCAGACTCTCCGGGAAATCGGGGTCGAGCTCGTGTCCATCATTGATCATCGGGTAGTTCACGAAGTGCTCATGTCCTGTGAACGCGTCTTGAATGCTGAAGTATCCCTTGGCAGCCAGCGAGTCGACATCGGCGAACTGCGGCAACTTGGCGAGGGTTACGGCGACAAGGTTCTCAGCCCGTGCTTGCTGTTGTGGAGTCACTCCCTCCACACCCGAAAGATCGATCGGAAGCGAGGGGTCATAGGGTTTGGATGCCACCGCGGCGGCCTCACCGTGATCATCGTGGCTATCGCCGTGTTGGGCTTGGGCCTCATTGGCCGATCCAGTGTCGGAACTGCTGTGGACATGTGTGGTTCCGCTGGAGCCATGGCCCGCTGCATGGGAGCCGCTATGGGAATGGTTCGCCGCATTCACCATTCCCGCCACGGAGCTACCCACAAGCGCCAAGGAACCCACGAACACAGTTGAACGCTGCAAGGCAGGGCGCCGCAGCGAGGAGCTCGGCCCGGCAAATTTCACCGAACTCATCACGAGCGAGGTTGCCCCGAGTCCAGCGACTGCGGCAAGGAGAGCTGCCAGCCCATCTGACCACTGGACGGCCTCCGCCTCCTGCAATCCGTCAATGAAGGAAATCCCCGAGGTCTTTGCGAGCAGCCATCCAATGAACGCGCCGCCGTTGACCACCAGACTGAACAGTGCCACTGCCCGGCTTCGACTCACGAGCGAAGCGGCCCCCGCAAGCAGCTGCAGAGCCGCGAGCACTGAGAACACCGTGACGACTGTGCCATGTTCGGCATGAGAACCAATCGCTGCAGCATGCACGGCGCCCGCACCAAGAGATGCCCCACCACCAAGCAGCACGAAGGAACTCAGCCGAGCCGGCACCGAATCCCTCTGATCGTTCGAACTCGACTCCAAGCTGGCTGCCGCGTGACCTTCCACCACCTCCGGAGCCGGAGCTTCATCTGTGGCGAATCCGTCGGGAGCTTCTCCAGCTGAAGGCTCGTGCATAGCTTCCCCTTTGGGTCGTGACGACCAGACCAGTCTAAGCAGCATCCAGGTCAATCTGATTGCGCCCCAGAAGAGCGACCGAGGGGACAAGTCCCCATCAGGGCAACGACCTAGTACTGCACGTCCAGCTTGGTGTGATCCCAGCTCACGACCTTCTCGACGTGCAACTTCACACATACTCGTTTCGCAGCTGCGAATTCCGCAGCGAACTCAAGGTCGCCCGGGTTAGCAAAATCCTGATAGCGGGAGAGCACTGCTTTACAGGACTCGACCACCTCGGCGTGCTCCTCCAGAATGCTGACTCGGCCCACGAGCTCAGCCCCCCGCAACTCGGAGTATTCATCGCCTGTTTCAACAATTGCAGTAAACCTTGAATCTCTTCTGAGGTTCTGGACTTTCTGGGATTTGGCGAAGGTTTCGATCACGATGTCGCCATGCCCGAAGCCGACTGCTGGGTCAAATGTATTGCTGTCGTTCAGAAAGCCGTACCACATAGCAACCAAATGAATGTTGCCGTCGGGCCCGAAGCTGGCGATGTTGAGGGTGTTGCGACCCCCGAGAAAGGAGGCGACCTCCGAGTCCGACATCCGGATCAATTCTCGTCGAGATGGCATTCTTACTCCTGACCTAGTCACGCTGGCCGTCCCGGCCCTGAAGAATCATAGGGCCCTCAGGTGATGTCTTGGGCGAAGAGCTCCGGGGCGATTGGGCAATCCACCAGGTGAACGAGTCGATCGGTGGTTTCGACGCCGGTCGCACTCACGAGTTGAGAGAGCAGCGACAGCGGAATGATCTCCTCGTCGCGGTGCCACGGTTCGGAGTCCCCATCCCAACGACCGATGATCACCTCCCAGATCCGCACTGGAACCAATCGCCCCACCCCGGTGCACGCGAACACGGGAACCCCAACCTGCTGCGCCACTGCCGCTGCCGCGAGCGAGCCTGCCTTCATCAGCATTCCCTGGGTTGAACCGACCTGGGTCTCGAGTACGAGCACGTCGCTGTGTTGAATTGCTGAGGCGAGGCCGCTCATTGGAAGTGCCACGGCATCTACCCCCTGAGATTCCAGATACCGAGCGAAACTCTGCCCCTCGCCCAGCACATCCACCACCAACACGCTGCAATCACCTCGACGCGCACATGCCTCAGCGAGTTGCACGGACCACCCAATCACGCACACCCTGGCGTCGTGGGGCAACAACCCTGCAAGCGTCTCCCCGGTGCGATCACCTTCAATCTCGGCCAACGCGCGCCTGGCCTCGGCAGCGGGTTCGAGGGCGCACAACATGCGCGAGCAGAGCCACCACATGGAGCCACTCGTGATGTTTCGAGAAACAACTCGCCTGCACGCAGTCACCAACGCAGACGGATCGCCCGCGAAACTGCCAAGCGCCTGAGCTGTCTCGGAAACCAACAATTCCTGCGGCGCGCCGTGCGCACGTGCGACGAATCGAAGACGTTCAATTGGGTGCATGAATCGACCATACCGCTCCGGGCGCGCTCGGCCCGGCCCAGGATCACCCTCAACTCGGAAACCAGGGACAGTCCGCGCTAACTTTGTAGACGTGGAAACTCTTCCGGCTGATCTTGTTCTGCATCCCCTCGGGGGTAACGACCGCACTCTCGACGAGCAACTCAAGCTCTTTCATCTCGTCGCCGTGGTGCTCGACCCCTACACCTACGAGAGTTCGTGGATCCTCGATACCGCCAATCGGATTCTCACTGGGTTCACCAACGCCGATTGCCGCACCGCATGGGTAGTTGCCGCGGAGCCCGAAGGCACTCGGGAGTTTCTCGGCGAACTCGCCGACCAACACCTTGTGTTCTGCGATCCAGACAGAGAGTTCATTGCCGCCACTGGGGTTACTGAGCTGCCTGCCTTCGTGGTGATCGACCTCGCTCGCACCCTCGTTGGAGCGGCCGGAGGTTGGAACCCACAGGAGTGGCAGCCAATCGCCGAGGAACTGGCACGTGAGATGAGTTGGACCTCGCCGGCCATCATCCGTACCGGCGACCCGGCACCGTTTGAGGGCACTCCCGCCCTCGCTCAGTAACGAAGCAGCCGGAGCAAACCCCATGGCACAAGCTGACCCAACAGCAGCGAGGCCATGGTGAGCGCGACCGTCCATCAACCCGCCAGTGAGCCCACGATGGCAGGTCAGCTACGAGCTGATATTGCAACGGTGGAATCGACGACGGCTGATCAGACCACGCCGCCTGGGCGGACGATAGGCTTCGGCAAGCACCGCTACCCGCTCCAGCTTCCGAAGCTCACCGATCCGCGACTCCACCTCGCATCAGTCATTTTCTCGCTTCAGATTCTCGGACAGACAGCGCTGAAGTTCGACCTTTCGATCGCCCAGATTCTGGTCAGCCTTGGGACAGTCGCGATCATTGAGTTCACGATTACCTTCTGGCAGCATCGAGTAGTTGCCTGGCCGGCTAGCGCGCTGCTGACCGGCAACGGAGTTGCCTTCATATTTAGGGTTCCGGGAACTGAGCACGGCGATTGGTGGTCGATGCACGGAGCACATCTATTTGCCGCCACTGCCGCGTTATCCATTCTTTCAAAGTACGTCATTACGTATCGTGGCTCGCACATCTTCAACCCCTCAAACCTTGGACTGGTCATAGCGTTCCTGATCCTTGGCCCCTACCTTGCTGACCCGCAGGATCTCTGGTGGGGGCCATTGTCGCCAACGATCATCGCGGTGATCGCGATCATCGTTGCTGGCGGCTTGTTGATTACCCGCAGGTTGGGGCTCCTGCCCATCACCTTGGCCTTCTTCTTTAGTTACTCCGCTGGGATCGGACTCATTGCACAAAGCGGCCACTGCATGACAGCGCGCTGGAGTATCGACGCTGTCTGTGGCCAGCGTTACTGGACCACACTGGTGCTATCGCCGGAGATTCTGGTGTTCCTGTTTTTCATGATCACCGATCCGCGAACGATTCCTCGGAACAAGCAAGCTCGAATTGTCTATGGGGTTGGCATTGGGGTTCTCGCAGCCCTTCTTTCTTCCCTGCAGCGAACCGAGTTCGCAACCAAGGTGGCAATCCTCGCCGCGCTGGTTGTGGTCTGCGCATTCCGCCCAATGCTGGATGCATTGGGCGAGCGGCGAACCAACAGAGCCGAACTGGGCTCAGCGCCACGTGCGTTTGGTCGGCCAATGGCAGGTGTCGCAGTAGCGCTTGTCGTCGGCATCCTTGGAGTCGCCCTACTCACGGGTTCACACCGAACAATGGAAGATTTCGAACTGGCCGCCGCGTCGGCAGGATTCAGCACCGGGTCAACCAACCAGGCCGTCGGCCGACCGGCGGTCGACATCGACCTCACAGAACTACCCAAGGTAGAGATCGATGATTCGGTGCTCAAGGTCAACTCCAACCTCGGCAACGAGACTGCCACCACCATGCTGCAAGATCTTGCCGAGAACCTCGAGATTGTCCGCACAGCGCTGACACAGCGCGACTCGACCTTGCTTGACTCAGCAGTGTTGGGGCAACGCCTCATCGAGCTCCAAACACAGCTCGCAACTCCCAACGGAACCGTCACCATTGAGGATCGAACCATCACCTCAGCGACGCTGGTTCGGCTTGAAGATCCAAACCCTCAGGCGCCCCCACGTCTCGCTATGAGGATCACAGGTTCAATGACCACCACACTCAGCAGCGGATCACCGCCAACCACCGCTGCGGGCGCATCGGACAAGTTCGACGAGTCATTTGCACTCCGACTCGTCGGCGATCACTACCTGATTCTCGAACTCATTCGCAACTGAGCCGCCGCTACGACCGACTCAAGTCGAGGCTTCGCAGCACCTGCGACATGTCCTTGACCGCCTTTGCGGTGCCACGGACCGTTCCCGTGACTTTCGACTTCCCAATTCTCGGGTAGTACGGCACGCTCACCTCCTCAATGTTCCAGCCCTCGAGCGCGGCTCTGATGACCATTTCGAGCGGCCAACCAAACCTGCGGTCGCGAATCCCTAACCCTTCCAAAGGCTCACGGCGTATTGCCCGCATTGGACCAAGATCGGTGACCCTCACGCCGTAGTCTCGTCGCAAGCGCCAGGAAAGAAATCGGTTCGCCGCACGCGCGTGAGAGGAAAAGGCTCCGCGTTCGGACCCGACGCGTGCCCCCAGCACGAGGTCCGCTGTTCCGGCTATCACAGGGTCGCACACGAGAGGAAGGTCTTGTGGGTTCAGGCTCGCATCCGCGTCACAAAAGGCGATCACTTCTGAAGTTGAGGCCTTCAGACCCGCCGCGCAGGCTGCCCCAAAGCCGGCCACGGGCTCCTGAACAACGAGAGCGCCGAAGCTCAAGGCAACCGCAGCGGTGTTGTCGGTAGATCCATTGTCCACCACGATGGCGCGATACGACTCTGGAAGCCGCTCCAGAATCCACGGGAGGGCACCCTCCTCGTTCAATGCCGGGAAGATGACGTCGATCGTGGGAGGCACAACTGGCAGCGTAGTCAGGTTCTCGGCTCCTGCCCTGCAGCTGACTGGCTTCCGCCAACCAGTGACGAGTCTGCAGATTCTGGTCACCTACATTGGCGGTGTGGCCAAATCGATTCGAGGAGTAGCCGTCTGGATTGGGGTCATCGCAGCTGCATTGCTTCTTGCTCCCACCGTCTTGGATGGCCTTCCCGAGGCTGCGACAGAGACTGCTAACGCGTTTCCCCTGACTGGCCGCTGGGAATGGCACGGCAGTTGGACGCTGTTGACCGTGGCATGCATCGGCGCGTTGATGTGTTGGCAGGGGCCGAGGTATTTCGATGCGCTGAACCGCAATCTCCTCGCTGTCTCCACGGGCGCACTCAGCGCAGTGTGGACCTTCTTGATTGCACTATCAGATGGAATCGATCAAGTCTCGAGCCCGCTGAACACTCGCTGGGAATACCTTCCACTCGCTCGAACCATCGACGGAAGTGAGTTTCTGCAGACCTTCCTCGCCGAGGCGGCCTCCTACCCCACTCATGTCAAGGGTCACCCACCCGGTGCAACGCTCGTCTTCTGGCTGTGGCACACCCTCGGATTCGAATCCCCGCTCTCTGCGGCACTGTTCGTTCTTGGTTGTTGGGGTGCTGGAATCGCAGCAGTCATCGCCACGTTGCTGACCCTGAATCAGGAATCGACGGCACGGACCGTTGCCCCGTTCCTCGTGCTCTTTCCCGGTGTGGTGTGGGCGGGCGCCTCAGCCGATGCTTTGTTCTTTGGCGTGCTGGCGATGGCCGTGCTGTTCTGGACGCTTGCAACTCACCGAACTGGATGGGTTTCGGCGCTCTGGGCTGCAAGTGCCGGTCTCACACTCTCGATCGCTACCAATCTCACCTATGGCGCGATGGCAGCGGCACCGATCTTTGTGATGATCCTGCTGCAACGGCCCAAGCTACGACCCCTGATCATTTCAGCCCTCGGGTTTCTGGTTCCGATGGCCCTGCAATGGTCGGCGGGACACTTCTGGCTGGACGGGTTCCATCTCACCAGGGGCTTCTACGCCGAAGGCCTCGCGGCCCGCCGGCCCTACGCCTACTTCGCAACGGTAGGCAATCTCGCGTGCCTGTTTGGCGCACTAGGTCCCGTGGTGGTCACAGGATGTGTGAGCTACCTCAGCGAACAGGTTCAAACAGCGCGAGCAGAGGGCATCAAGGCGCTCCTCAATTCTCGCTATGCACTGGTGACTGGCGTATTGATCTCACTGGCGGCAGCCAATTTCTCGGGAATGTCCAAGGGCGAGGTTGAGAGAATTTGGCTTCTGTTCTCGCCCTGGGCCGTCATTGGAGCAACCTGGGCGATAACCTCAACCACTCGCAGACAATGGCTAGGAGCCCAGTTGATCGTCACCCTGGCACTTCAAGCCGCACTCGTGAGTCCGTGGTGACTGAACCGCTCGCGCCGCCTCGACGAGTCCTCGTCACCGGAGGATGCGGGTTCATTGGCTCCCATATCGTCGACGAGTGCATCGCTCGCAGGATCGAGGTGGTCGTACTCGACAACCTCGCGCCCGATGTTCACCCCTCGCCTCCGAACTACCTGAACCCTGAGGCGACGTACATCACCGCCGATGTTCAGGACCGCCAGGCTTGGCTCGATGCCCTCGGCGGTGTGGACGCGGTGTGCCATCAGGCAGCGCGGGTTGGACTCGGACTCGATTTCGCCGATGTCACCCGATACACCGCCGACAACGACCTCGGCACCGCAGTTGGGCTCGGGGTACTGCATGAGATCGGATTCGAGGGACGTATCGTCATTGCCTCCTCCATGGTGGTCTATGGCGAGGGCGCCTATCGCTGTGGCGAGCACGGCTCGGTCCGGCCAGGGCCCCGGCTGCTTTCCTCGCTGGAATCCGGCGAGTTCGAGCCACCGTGTCCAGAGTGTGGAGCTTCGTTGAGCTGGGAATTGGTCACCGAGTCGGCTCCTGTGGACCCCCGAAATGTCTATGCCGCAACAAAGTTGCATCAGGAGCACCTGTGCAACGCGTTTGCCCGGGAGCACCCCAACCCGGTCACTTCCTTGCGATACCACAATGTGTATGGACCGCGGATGCCTCAGGACACTCCCTATGCCGGAGTGGCGTCAATCTTTCGGAGCTCCCTGGAACACAACGAAGCGCCGAGGGTCTTCGAGGATGGCGGCCAGCTCCGCGACTTCGTTCATGTCACCGATGTTGCTAACGCAAACCTCGCAGCACTGACTGCCCCAACCCCGTATCGCGGACCGCTCAACGTCGCGAGCGGTTCCCCACAGTCTGTTGGCCAAATGGCAGCCGCCATGTGTGCAGCACACGGCCAAGGAATTGAGCCAACGGTGACGGGAGGCTACCGAGCAGGCGATGTTCGCCATGTGGTTGCCTCCCCAGCCAAGGCAACGGCGGAGCTCGGGTTTAGTGCGCAGGTCTCCTTGCAAGATGGAGTGCGGGAGTTTCTCCAAGCCTCGCTTCGCTAGGGCAGGGGCGCGGCCCGGAGTACAACGAACAGTTAGCTATGGGATTGGCTGGGCTGGCGCAACGATCGGCAGAGTCACCGTGAAACAGCACCCGCGTACTTCGTTATGAACTTCGATCGTTCCCGAATGCGCCTCAACTAGACCTTTGGCGATAGCCAACCCAAGCCCGCCGCCGCTCGCACCAGGGGACCGTGCAGCGTCACCTCGAAACGCTCGATCAAACACTCGGTCGATTTCACTCTCGGGAATTCCACCGCAGGCGTCTCGAACCTCGAGGACAAGATGCTCGCCGCGCTGAACCAACAGCGCGGCGACGTTGCCATTCGCTGGGGTGTGTTGGATGGCGTTGTCGAGAAGGTTGTGGATCACCCGCTGAATATCCGCAGCGCTCACCATGGTCACCGGAAGGTCCCCGCGAATCTCGCACTCAAGTGTCACCTGTTTCGCTGACGCGCTGGCAGCAGTGGAGGCAATGGCATCGCCAAGGAGTTCAGCGATGGCGGCCGGCGCTACTGGCAAGAACACCTCCCGAACCTGCAACCTCGACAACTCGAAGAGATCGTCAACGAGTTTGCCAAGGCGCCGAGCTTCCTGGTCGAGGGACTGGTGATACCGCTCAACAGCTACCGGATCGGTTACGACTCCGTCTGCAAGGGCCTCTGCCATCGCGGTGATGCCGGCCAAGGGCGTTCGGAGGTCGTGGCTCATCCAAGCCACGAGCTCCTTGGTGGATTGGTGCAGCCGTTCGTTCTCCTCGTGAGTTGCGACAAGATCCGCTCGTGTTCGTTCAACCTGGTTTGCCAGCCGCAGCGCTGCAACCACACCCATGGTGGCCGCCCCAACCAGGACCACACCCAATGCTCGAAAGTCATGGCTGGACACAAACATTGCTTGCGCTGCGGCGCTCACTCCGCCCACGACGGCGACGACGGGCAGGACTGACACCAACACTGCTCGCGCACGAACTCCGGCGAACCCAACCCCTCCGGCTGCCGAGATGACACCCCAGCCAACCATCTCAGCAAAGACCCCTACGACTAGCGCGATGGCGACCAAGTAGACGGAATCTCGGAATGGAAGGCCCAGCTGTTGCGCGAGCAGGAGTGCTCCACCAAACCCAATGAAAAGCGTCGCAGCCATCACTCGCGCGTCTGTCAGGCTGGAGGACCGTTTGGGCGGCGCTGCTTGCTGCTCTCCTGGCGGACCCACAGCCTGTTCCTCTAGCCGCCCCACTCGCCCCGCCACCGGTAGCCCACACCCCACACCGTCTGAATGAAGACAGGATTCGACGCGTCATCTTCGATCTTCTCGCGCAGACGACGGATATGCACCGTCACCGTCGAAGTGTCGCCCACTGCGTATCCCCAAACACTCTGCATGAGTTCTTCGCGGCGAAAGACACGCCCAGGTTGGCGCACCAGGAATGCCAACACCTCGAACTCGCGAGCCGTCAGCACCAACTCCTGACCCGCTCGATTCACCGTGTGGCTGGCGAAGTCAACGGCGAGGTCTCCGTCGACAATCCTCTCGGGAACAGCGAGATTGCCGTGTGCCAACACGCCGCTTGATCGGCGCAACACCGCCTTGACCCGCGAGGTGACCTCCCGCGGTGAGAAAGGTTTGGAAACATAGTCATCTGCACCGAACTCAAGGCCAACGACAAAATCGGACTCCGATCCCCTGGCGCTCAGCATAATGATCGGCACCGAGCTTTCAGTTCGGAGTTGGCGACACACCTCCAGCCCACCAATTCCGGGAAGCATCAAATCCAAAAGTATGAGGTCGGGCATGTTCTCCCGCGCTGACCGCACTGCTTCACTGCCATCAGAAATGTTCTCGACTCGAAAGCCCTCGCGCTCCAGGTAGAGCGTGAGCACCTCAGCGATCGTGGGGTCGTCATCAACAATCAACACTCGCTGGGTGGCCACAGGACCACTGTAGAGCGATCGTTTTGGAGATCCCGTGAGTTCGAACTTGTTCAGAGACTCGTAAGCTCAGCGCCGCGAAGTGAGCATTCCCTTCCGAGTAGTCTCTGAACAATGCAGTTGCTCGTCCTGGCGAAGGAACCCGTGCCGGGCTTGGTGAAAACCCGCCTTTGCCCACCCTTCTCCCACGAGCAAGCCGCTGCGTTGGCGGCGGCCTGCCTTCATGACACGCTGGTTGCCGCGTTGGGAAGCGGTGCAGAGAACGTCGTGCTCGTTCTGGATGGATCGCCGGGCGATTGGTGTCCTCCCGGAATCCGGGTTACCGCACAAGTGCAGGGTTCACTCGGTACCCGCCTCGAGGCGGCCTGGAGCGACACGATCGGACCGGCTCTACAGATTGGGATGGATACCCCGCAGCTCAGTTCTGCTCTGCTTGACGATTGCCTCGCCAAGGTCGCGGAGAGCGATCCAACCGTGGCATTGTTGGGCCCGGCTATCGATGGCGGCTGGTGGGCGCTGGGGATGAAGCGCTACGTCCGCGGCGCCTTCGAAGGGGTGACGATGAGTTTGCCCCATACCCTCCAGGAACAGGTCCATACCCTCGAACGGCTCGGCCTTGAGGTGAGCCTGGCACCAACCCTGAACGATGTGGATACCGCTCTCGATGCCGCGGAGATTGCTCGGGACTACCCAGGGACCACCTTTGCGAAGACACTCAGGCAGATGAACCCATCGTGAGCGGCCAAGCCGGAACACTGTCTCAGGGTGCAGCACCGCTCCGCAGCCGTTTCACCTCACACCTGCATGAGCCAAGGACCGCTGCGATTCTTGGCTCAGCCCTCGGCTTGGTCTTCATCCTGTGCTTCCTGACTGGCCTCTTCAGCCACCTTGCGCAGAGCCCTGTTTCGTGGCTGCCCTGGCCGAGCCGCCCAGCTGGGCTCTATCGGGTGACTCAGGGAGTGCACACCTTGGCGGGGATCAGCATGATTCCGCTGCTCCTGGCAAAGTTGTGGGTGGTGTATCCCAAATTGTTCGTGTGGCCGTTCGCACGGGGGCCGTTCGAAGTCATCGAACGCCTCGCATTGCTTCCCCTCATCGGAGGTGGCCTCTTCCTCGCGTTCTCGGGGATGGCTAACACCGCCCGCTGGTATCCATGGGAGTTCTTTTTTCCTGCCGCTCACTACTGGGTGGCCTGGCTCACCATTGGCGCGCTCATCATTCACATCGGATCGAAATGGCAGCTCACCCGAGAGCACCTACCTCAACAGTCGACCCCTGATCTGGGTGACCAGCGCACCCAGGCTGAGGCCGCTGCAACCGCTGCCACATTGCCCCAGCAACGGCGAACCTTCCTCCGAGCAGTGCTCGCGTCCTGTGGCGCGATGTTTCTCGCCAGCGCCGGAAACACGATCTATCCGCTGCGAAGGATCTCCGTGCTTGCCCAACGAATTCCGGGAGTGGGCCCTCAAGGGGTTCCCGTCAACAAATCTGCCCAACAAGCCGGTGTGAGCATCGCAGCGCTCGACCCCAACTACCGTCTGATCCTTCGTTCCGCTGGGCAAGAGGTTGCGTCGATGACGCTCGCGCAGCTACGCCGAATGCCCCAGCGAAGCGCAGTTCTACCGATTGCCTGCGTGGAAGGTTGGAGCACATCGGCGAGCTGGAGCGGTGTAGCTGTTCGCGATCTCCTGCAGGCCTTGCCCCCTGGGGCCACGACCCGTGACGACCTGAACGAGGTGCTCGTCGACTCGCTTCAAGAGGGCGGGCTGTATTCGAAGTCACGGATGGGACGCCAAACAGCACTCGACCCTGACACTCTGATTGCCCTCGATCTCAACGGAGAACCGCTTCACATCGACCACGGGTTTCCTGCGCGCCTCATCGCCCCGAATCGCCCTGGGGTTCTGCAAACAAAGTGGTGCTCCAGTCTGGACTTCCGATGAGCATTTTTCGACCTAGCAAAGCCGATGACCCGGTGGGGAAGCCACTCACGAAACCACCGAGCAGCGAACTGCCAACATCCACTGCGGCAGAACACGGAGGCGATTCTCGCGGAAGGGCGCCAGTTGCCGGGTTAGTGATTGGCGGGGCAATCATGTTGTTCGCGTTTCGTGGAATCCTGCAACAGCAGGACCGCACGGCGCCACTGAATCTTGGGTTCTGGGTCATCGGCGCTGACCTCGTACACGACCTGATCCTCGCACCATTCGCGTTCGGTGCGGCAGCGCTCGTCATCCGCTTCGTTCCGAAGCCAGCTCAGGTTCCTGTGCTGTGGGCAGGGGCAACCTCGTTGATATTGATCCTCTACAGCTTTGCATTCCTCCGTGGCTATGGTCGCAAGGCAAGCGTTCCATCACTTCTGAATCGCAACTACAGCCTTGGACTCCTCAGTGCGCTGGGAGCGATCTGGGCCATTGCCGCGGTCTGGTGCGCTGTTCGCCTCCGAGCCGTTGCTGAGCGAAACAACCTCGCACCAGAACCTCCTCCGGCAACCGAAACCTGACCTCGCTCCCAACGAGACTGATCTCGTGTGAGCGGCGGGCGAACTGCGCCACGCTCAACGGCGGGTGAACTGCACCACAGCATCAATGCTGTCGACCCGCTCTAGCTGCGGTGTATCCGCCCCTGGCCACCAAATCTCAATCTCCACTGGGCCCGCAGCTGCGCCCAAACCAAAGTGCACCTCCAGCGGTTTGGATGATTCATAGGAGCCTGAGCGAGTCAGGAGTTTCGTGATTGACCCTCCCTCATACTTCGCTAGCACCTTCGCGCCTTCGCCAATGTGGTGCGTGCTGGAACCGGGGCCTACCACTTGAACCCGAAGCCAGTGGTTCGGCTCGTTGAGATCATTGCGATACAGCTTCGCCGGCTTACCAAAGTTCGCGATCAGAATGTCGAGATCCCCGTCGAGATCAAAATCGAACGGCACAAGCCCGTGGCCAATGGAGGTGTCAGTCAGCCCGAGCAACGGAGCGCCGTCGACGAATCGATCCTCCACGGTGGTGAAGTAGCGAAGTGGATCATCTACGAATCGCGAGAAGTACTGCTCGTTGGGATCTGTGCTGACGGGGCTGAAGCTCTCGCTCTCCTGGTATCCGTTTGTCATGACGACCTCGGGGCGACCGTCGTTGTTGAAGTCTTCAACGGCTGCGCCCCAGCCCCACCAGCCGTAGCGGAGGCCAGAAGCGTCGGTTCCATCAACGAAGGTCCCATCACCGCGTCCGTAGTAGACACGGTTTCCGGTGCAGCCACCGTAGAGACCTTGCAGTGGGCAGGTTCCCGGAGCCGTCGGGTAGCCAACCGAGGTAACAAACCAGTCGAGAAAGCCGTCCGCGTTCAGATCCGCGATGACTGATCCCATGCCGTTCTCTTCGGTGGCTACCCCTGCCGCCGCAGTGATGTCCTCGAAGCCCTCACCTCGGAGATTTCGATACACCCGGCTCGTGCAAAAGTCGCCGGCGATCAGGAGGTCTTCCCAACCATCGCTGTCAATATCAGCGAACTGTCCGGTGAAGGCAGCTATCTCACTCAGACGTAGGCCGACAGATTCCGTTGCGTCCTCAAAGGACCCATCTCCATTGTTTCGAAAGAGTCGCGACCGGTTTGGCCTTGCACCTGGCGCTCGATCAAACCCGGCTGCTCGAATCCGCGCCATTGCTTCGCAGGTCTTGGGCGTTCCATCCACAACCAAGGAGCCCGCCGCCCGTGCCCCTTCCCCGCCGAAGAAGGAGGTGTCCCAGTCAAGCACCAGGAGGTCCTGGTCGCCGTCGTGATCAAAGTCCGAGAAGGTCGCACCGTGGTCTTGATTTACCCCAGATGCTTCCGAGACTCCAACGGGGAGCGAGACCCCTGCGGTCCTCGTGACGTCGGTGAAGCTCCCCGCGCAATCGTTTCGATACAAATGACTGTCGGTAGTTCCAGCCCCGCCGAGATACAGGTCGAGACAGCCGTCATTGTCGATGTCGCCAAAGGTTGCTGACGAGCTTTGTTGGCCTGGTGCGCCGCCGATGCCGACCTGGGCGCCCACATCGGTGAACCGACCTTCGCCATCATTCAGCATCAGCTGGTTCAACAGCCCAATTCGAGTGAGAACTACGTCCTCATCCCCGTCACCATCAACATCGCCAACTGCGACTCCCGAGGACATCGACTCGGAGTCGAGCAATTGGAGCGTTGATTGAGGGTCACGAAACCCTGCGGTGTGCGAAACATCGGTAAAGCGAAGCCGACCGAGGTCTTCTTCGGTGGCAAGACCAGTTGGATCCTTAAGCGGCGGCACCGTTGATGGGACCTCAACGCTCGCGGTTACCGCGACTGATTGAGTTGCGGGTTCAAATGGGGTGGTGGTGAGGTCACCCCGCGAGGAGCTGTGAACAAGCACGGCAATCGCAGCTGCACATCCGGCGGCAGCCACTGCACGGAGCGCTGCTCGCCCACGCTCTCGTGAACCTCCCCGACTAACTGTTCTCAACGGGAGGTCCAGCCGCCATCCACAGCGAGGGTTTGGCCTGTCACAAAGCTCGAGGCCGCCGAGGCAAAGAACAACAAAGCCCCATCCAATTCATGATCGGCGCCGCCGCGAGCCATGGGGGTGTTCCGTTCCATGTATTGCCTCGACTTGTCGTCTCCGAACATTTCCTCGGCTGTCATTTCCGAGACAAACCAACCTGGCGCAATGGCATTGACCCGGACACCTTTGCGAGCCCACTGGGCGCCAAGCTCTCGGGTGAGATTGACTACCGCACCTTTGGAGGCGCAATATGCCGCCTGCTTGATGGGTGCGCTCGCTACCAACCCCAAAATCGATGCGATGTTGATGATCGAACCGCTTCCAGCAGCGATCATATGTTGCGCACAGGCCTGCGACGCGAAGAACAACCCATCAAGGTTCACAGCCATGGTGGCCCGCCAGCTCTCGGGGGTTTCGGTCTCGGCGGGGCCGATCTGGGAAACTCCTGCGTTGTTCACCAGGATGTCGATTCGACCGGTGATTGCCACCGCCTGCTCGACGAGTGCAGCTATGTGATCCGGCTGGGACACATCACATGCCGCGACCGTAACTCGTTCTCCAAGAAGTTCGGCAAGCTCCCGCAGACGATCGGCTCGCCGGGCAGCGATGACGACGTGGGCACCGGCACCATGCAAGACCTGAGCGAAGCGCCAGCCGAGCCCTGAGGATGCGCCCGTCACGATTGCTACTTGTCCGTCACACCTGAAGAGCGATTCGCTCGCAGTCGAGGCCGGTGTCGAAAGATCAGTCATTCGCAGATACTACTGAGGTTTGGCCTGAGATTCGATGGGCCACCAGAGAAGCACCGGGCCAACGAACAGCAGGAGCGCCGTTGTCGTGTCGATTGGGGACCATCCGGTCCCAACGAGGTGACCAGTCGTGATCCGCACTGCAGCGGTGGCGAGGATGACCGCAGCGGCACCCACCACCGCCAGGTTGCCACCAGAGCTGGTGCCGAGAACGCGTCTAGCGAGCCGCACTTGGATGGGTGCGACGAGCAGCACCAAACCCACCGTGGCCAGGGCGGACAGGAGCACCCAGAGCGGCTTCGCCAACCACCAGCTTGTGCTGCCAATCAAGGTCGTGCTGCCAGTCAAGATTGTCTCTGAGCCCGTGGGGCGCATCGTTACGGAGTAGCCCAACACTTCAGCTACCAACGCTGTGAGTACGAATGCGGCCATGTGCCAGCAGTAGATCGACATCGCTTGCAGGTTCAGGACGCCAAGAGAGCGACCAACCCGCCGCCGAGCACAGAATGACTCCACGAGACCACGGCTCGCCAGAAGGAAGCCCACCTGCCAGCTACAGGCACAGATCAACATCAGCGAGGGCGGTGAGGTGTTCGATCTTGCCTGACCGGGTACTCCGATCAGGCTTATTGGGTATCCACCGAACCTGACCAGCGCCACTCCCAGGCCGATACCAACTCCCATGAGCAACCACCCGACACGGCGAGTCGAAGACTCCTCCCCCAGTAGTCGAACGGTGGTGCCAGCGTGAGAACGCATCAGATGCACACGAAGTTCGAATCCGACGAGGGTGCAGAAAATCCATACCGTTGCGGCATTCAACCAACCGAGCGGCGCACCACGATCTGTTTGAAGGGAGATGAGGTCCACCAGCGCAATCAGGGCTCCAAGGTTGACCAACGATCCGCGACCGAATCGCCGGTAGACGCGAACGAGCAGCGGCGAACACAAGGTGATGAGGATGTACACCGCCAAAAACCAGAACTGGATGGTGCTTGCCCGAACAGCAGTCTCGATCATCCACGGAGCGACCCCAGATGCCCGAGCGATCGTAATCACCGCACAGAGGAGGACCAGAAAGACTCCTACCGGAACCATGAGCTTGGCTATCCGCGATCTCACCCATGGCATCGACCTGCCTTCCTGTGAAGCTCGTTGAAGCGAGACAAGGTTACTTGCACCCCCCACCACGAAGAAGAGCGGCATGACCTGAAATGCCCAGGTCAAGGATTGCAGCCGAGGAGCCACCGCCAACATGTTGACCCCACGAAGCGCTGTCCCGTCGCGAACCACTCCCGCGACGAGGTAGTGACCGACCACAACAGCCAAAATCGAACAAGCTCGCCAGAAGTCGAGCAGCGGTTCCCGCCCAGCATCGGGCTGACTGCCAGACGATTGGGCACCAGATGGCCGGTCTGGACCAGGGATTGGCGCCTCAAGCGTCGGTGGCGCCGCCAAGACCCCGCCCAGCCGGGAACTATTTGAGTGAATCGTTCGAACCATATACCTAGCCTGAGGGCGAACCCTCCCGGACGAAATGCGGGCAGGCCCCCATTTCACGGTGGGGGATTTCGAGCACTTCCCGGTACCGTCAAACACTATGACCAAGACACGGAGGAGTCGCCGATCATTCGCTCGCCTTGGAGCGGCTGTGGTTACGGCAGGAGTTATCGGCTCGCTCAGGTTGTGTACGTCGAGGCATCCGTTGCAAGCTCTATGCGCTGGGCGGGCTCATTGCTGAATACAGCTCCAGCGAACGTCGAGATTCAGAATGCTCAACGACTGCTCGCCGCGATGCGCATCGGTCGCACGCTCAACTTGAACGGCTTACAAGTGGTTGTCAGCGAGGCCTCCGAACTCACCTGGATTGGAGTGGACGGCAGCCACCACCACGGCTCCGAACTGATGGAAAAGATCTGGCGTCACGTACTCACCTTCGAGACCTCAGCGAACCTCGCCCATATCCTCGACCGTCTCTGGGCCGGAGTCGATAGTGAACTCGGCAGTCGCTTACTTCTCGAAGAATTCAACTCCCTCGGCCACATCAAGCGATCCCCTGCAGGAGTTTGGAAGACGCAACTCATGGGAGAAACCCGAGTAATTGGAAAGCCTCTGTGGGAGTAGCTTGCAGCAACCCACCTAGCCTTCCCACGAGGGGACAACGTGTTGTTGAATCCAGCTATGCATCGCAATCCCTGAGGCTACGCCTGCATTGATTGATCGGGTGGATCCGAACTGCGCAATGGAGCACACCAGCTCAACTGCCTGCCGCGCCTGCTCGCTGAGCCCTGGGCCTTCTTGGCCGAACAGCAAAACACAATGTTGCGGAAGCGCAGTGGTTTCGATTGGCCGCGACCCCGGCAGGTTGTCGATACCTACGAGCGCGCACTCCGCCGCTGAGGCCCAGGACGCAAGCGCAGCAGCGTCGGGGTGATGATGCACTGTTTGGTAGCGATCAGTCACCATTGCCCCGCGGCGATTCCATCTCTTTCGGCCGACAATATGCACTGCCGTCGCCCCAAACGCGTTGGCGTTGCGAACCACGGTGCCGATGTTGAAGTCATGTTCCCAGTTCTCGATCGCGACATGGAACGGATGACGTCGACGTTGCAGTTCCTCAACGATTGCCTCGTGGCTCCAGTATCGAAACTCGTCGACCACGTTGCGGGCATCGCCAGCTTCCAGGAGCGCTTCATCCAATCTGGCATCCTGTGGCCAGGGCAACGGGTGAGGACCGACTCCCGGTGAATCAAGCCGCTGCTCTCTGGCGGGTGCGTTCTCGGTCATGGCCCTAAGGTTGCCCCGATGACCAGCGACAATGCCAACCCTGACAACCCCGTACTCGCCGACACAGCCAATGCGGCAGTCATTGTGGTGGCGCATGGCAGCCGCAATGAAGCCGCGAATCTGGCCCACTTTGAACTGGTGGAACGACTCAGGACGCTCAGCCCAGGTGTGGAGCTTCGATCCGCTTTTCTCGAATTGGCGCAACCGTCAATCCTGTCCGCCATTGACGCGCTGGTTGAGGAGGGTATCGATTCAATCCGGCTTCTCCCCTACTTTCTTCACCCAGGGAACCACACGAGCAGAGACCTTCCAGCGGCCGCAGCATCGGCGATGGAACAGCATCAGGGACTGCACGTGTCGGTCTCCGCACACTTTGGAGCCGATCCTGAGATTGTTCCCATCCTGGCCCAACAGGTGTTGCAGGTGGGCCGGTGACTTGAGGATCAACCGGCCCACCGCGCTCCCCAGCGCTGCGACAACACTCCTGTCGGCAATGTCGTCCAGAACTTGAGTGGGCGCTGCCGGTCAACGGCCCGGTTGAACCACAATCCGCCCAGTCAACGAACCCGCACCGAGGCGTTCATAGGCTGCTGTTACTTCTGAGAGTGCCGCGACCTCGACGTCGAGTTCTACTGCACCTTGGCCCAGCAACGCTGCAACAGCCGCGACATCGCGGCGGGTGCTTCCTTGGAAGGTGAAGATCTCCGCCTCTTGTGGAAAGTTCGAGAACCACGACTTCGGGAGCAACCCGCCCTCGGAACCCACCAGCGCAAACGAACCTCCTCCCCGCATCGATCGCATCCCCGCGATGATCGAGTCGTCAGTTCCAATCACGTCAATCACGACATCCACTCCCCCGTCGGACGCCTCACGCAATGCCTTCGCTGTCGATCGATCAATACCGTCGAGCACCTGGTGGGCGCCGCGCTCCTGAGCGAGGCTACGCCGCACTGGATCACGGTCCACGACGAGGATTCTGGCTGGCGTGAGCGCCGCAAGGATCTGGCAGGCGAAGATGCCAAGCCCTCCGGCTCCAAGAACCGCGACGCTGCTGTCGGCACTTTGCAGGTACTTGGCAACCCTAGCCACGGCATGGTGAGAGGTTGCTGCGGCATCGGTGAGTGGCCCTGCAC
Source organism: Acidimicrobiaceae bacterium (assembly GCA_003514205.1). Lineage (GTDB taxonomy): Bacteria > Actinomycetota > Acidimicrobiia > Acidimicrobiales > Microtrichaceae > UBA11034. The sequence goes on along the minus strand of DORQ01000287.1, from coordinate 2,174 downwards.
GTCCAGGGTCGACGTGGCCGATGGCCACAAGATCACGGACTGGTGCAACCACGAACTCTGCCAGGCCCCCGTCGCGCCCATATCCCCTGCCCGTGGTCGCTGAGGAGCACAGGGTCTCCATACCCCTGTTGCAGTCAGCGCACTGCCCGCAGGAATTGGCGCTCACCAACACCACCGCCTGACCAACGGTGAACTGCTCCGCCGACGCAGTGGCGCTGAGCGGACCGAAGGACACAATGGTTCCGCCGATCTCGTGGCCGAGCGTGAATGGCATGTGCCAGCCCAGGGCTGATCCGACCTCGCCGGGCATCGACATCATCGTCAGGTCGGAGTGACACAACCCATTTCCTGCCACAGCAACCAGAGCTTCATCCTCGCCCGGTACTGGGATCGGCACATAGGTCAACTCTGGGGAGTGGCCCCATTCGACGAGGCGGTATGCGGTCATCAACTCGGCCATTCGTGCACGGTAGTGGTCCCGGCAGGATTCTGTGGACAGAATGAGTGCATGAACGCTCAGGACTCTGCTGCTGTCGACCTTCGGCCGTTCGACGCCGACAATCACTACTACGAGGCGCTCGACGCATTCACTCGCCATCTCGACCCGGCGTGGGCCGACCGGTGCGTGCAATGGGCGCAGATCGATGGAAGGAGTTACCACGTGATTGGCGGCAAGATCAGCCGTTCGGTGGTGAATCCGACCTTCGATCCAGTTGCAAAGCCAGGGGTGCTGCGGGACTACTTTCGGGGCAACCCCAATGGCGACGATCCCCTTGAGTTGCTCAAGGCACGGGATCGAATCAAGCCCGAGTACCGAGACCGAGATGCGCGGATCGAAACCCTCGATGAGCACGGGTTGTCAGCCTGTTGGATGTTTCCAACGTTGGGAATGATTTACGAATCACTGCTGGCCTCTGACCCTGAGGCAGTTGCGGTGACCTTCCGGGCCTTCAATCGCTGGGTGGAGGAGGATTGGGGTTTCAACTATAAGAACCGGATCTTCGCTGCTCCGTACATTTCGCTCGCGGACTGTACCTTCGCTGTCAGCGAGCTTGAGTGGGCACTCAACCATGGGGCCACCACCGTGGTGATGCGCCCCGCCGCGCCACTCACTGCCAACGGCTACCGGTCGCCTGGCGATCCCTGCTTCGATCCGTTCTGGGCGCGGGTGAATGAGGCTGGCATCTGCGTGGTGGTGCACGCCGGAGATAGCGGCTATTCGACCAACGGCTACGCCCAGGATGAGTTCACCACGAACTTCAAGACCTCAATCCCCCAGCCCATCAAGATGCTGCAGTTGGAGCGACCCATCGAGGACTTCCTCTCCGCGCTGGTGTGTGACCAGCTGTTTGCCCGGTTTCCGAACCTGCGAATCGCGTCAGTCGAGAACGGCTCGGGTTACTTGCGTGGCCTCTTTCATCGGCTCGACGCACTCGGGCACAAGATGGCGGGCTGGTTTCAAGAGGACCCGGTTGAGACGTTCAAACGTCACATCTGGATCAACCCCTTTTGGGAGGACAATGTGCACGAGGTGCTTGATCTCATGGGACCAGACCGGGTGCTGTTTGGGTCGGACTGGCCACACATCGAAGGGATGCCGAAACCGCTCGACTACCTCGACGAACTTGCGGGGATTGACGAAGCAACGCGGAGGAAGGTTCTCCGAACCAACGTGGCCGCCCTCAATCAGCTGCAACCGACCGCAGTCGATGGCCAACCTGCTCGAGCAGTTGCGCCCGCTCCCGCCGACGCCGCAACACGGGCAGGTTCGCATGTCTGAGGTCGAGGTTGAGGTTGTTGACTCAGTAATGGTCGTGACCATCAACCGCCCGGAGGCCCGCAACGCGGTGAATCGACCCGCAGCCGAGCAACTCGTGTCGGCCTTCCGCCGATTCGATTCCGATGACTCGCTGTCGGTGGCGATCCTCACGGGAGCCGACGGGGCGTTCTGCGCCGGCGCCGACCTCAAAGCTGTCGCCTCGGCGACCGGAAATCGCATCGATGCCGATATGACTTTGGATGGACCAATGGGTCCAACGCGGATGGACCTCTCCAAGCCTGTGATAGCGGCCATCGAAGGGCATGCGGTTGCGGGCGGTCTCGAGTTGGCAATCTGGTGCGACCTGCGTGTGGCCGCAAGCGACGCAACGCTTGGCGTCTACTGCCGGCGCTGG
>DORQ01000194.1:1122-4218 GCA_003514205.1 Acidimicrobiaceae bacterium | reverse complement strand
GGGTTCCCGGACGCAGGGTTCCCGAACACAGGGTTCCCGAACGCAGGGTTCCCGGACGCCCAGTTCCCGAACACAGGGCTTCCGGATACAGGGCTTCCGGATACAGGGCTCCAGAACACCGCGCTCCCGTACGCAGCGCGGCGAGGGTTTCGGGGGAGTGTATTGGACCATCCTCGGCACCACGGCGGGACTCTGCCTGATTGGCCTCATCATGGTGCTTTCTTCCACCACAGTTCGGGGAAAGGAGAAGTTCCAAGATCCCTACTACTACTTCGAGCGCCAGGCGGTGTGGCTGGGAGTTGGTCTTGCCGCAATGTTCGCGGTTCAGGTGATCGGGCTGAAAGGGCTGAGGAACCTTGCATGGCTCGGAATGGGCGTGATCACCGCGTTGCTCGTTGCAGTCCTGATTGTGGGCGATCGGGTCAAGGGTTCAACTCGATGGATTGAGGTGAACGGCAATACCATTCAGCCATCCGAGTTGGCGAAATACGTCCTCATCGTCTGGGTGGCCTCGCTCGTAGCAGGGAAGCGGCGACAGCTTGGAAACTGGCGAGCAGTGCTGTTGCCAGTGGGCTGTGGTGTCGGGCTGGTCTGTGTGTTGATCGGCATTGAGCCCGACCTGGGGACGGTCTTCATTATTTTGGCGATCGTTGGATCGATGCTCGTGCTCGCCGGCGCGCGACTCCACCACCTTGCGATTGCGGTCCTGATGGTTTCGCCCATCTTGGCGTTTTTTGCAATGACGGGTTACCACCTCGAACGATTCTCGGTCTTTGATCCATCCAGTGATCTGCTCGGCTCGAATTACCAGCTCACCGAGTCATTGTCCACGGTGGCGCGTGGCGGAGTTCTTGGTGTCGGACCCGGCGCTTCGTCCGCAAAGTGGGGCTTTCTTCCTGAGGCTCACAAGGATGTGATTTTCGCCGTTGTGACTGAGGAATTGGGCATCTTCGGTGCAGTGGTGCTTGGCGGACTCTTCGTGCTGCTTGTTGCCTGTGCGTTCAGGGTGCATCGTCGTTGTGAGGATCTGTTTGGTTCGTTAGTGGCCCTGGGAATCGGTGTGTGGATTGGCATTCAGGCGTTCGTCAATATCGGAGTGACACTGGGCGTTCTGCCGAACAAAGGGCTGACCCTGCCGTTCGTGAGCTACGGCGGCTCCTCGCTGCTAGTGATGTTGGTCGCCGTGGGAACGCTGCTCAGCGTGGCGGCGCGGACTCGCTGATGCCCGCGAGTGCTGGCTCAGTGGTGAAGCCCAAGTTCGTGGTTGCCGGTGGAGGGACCGCTGGCCACATAGAACCGGGGCTCTCCGTGTGTGCTGCTTTGATCGAGCGCGGTGTTGCCAAGGAACAGATCCTCTGGGTGGGCTCGCGGCGGGGGATGGAGGCGAACAGTGTTCCAGCGGCTGGTATCCCAGTTCTGCTTCTCAGCGGGCGTGGCATTCAACGAAAGCTCAGTGCGCAGAATCTGCGCAGCGCCGCTGGGCTGACGAAGGGGTTCTTCACTGCGTTGTTGGTGCTAGCTCGTCGCAGGCCTGCGGCCATTTTGGGTCTCGGTGGCTATGCCTCTGTCGCCGCACTGGTGTCTGGAATAGTCCTTCGAATCCCGATCCTGGTTGCAGAACAGAACGCGAGGGCAGGAAGCGCCAATCGGCTGGCGGGCAGATTCGCGAAGGTCTGCGCAGTGCCCTCCGACGTGACAGACCTCCCCTCCAAGGTGGTGACCGGCAACCCGGTCCGCCCAGCGATTGTCGCAGTTTCGGACCATCGGGATCGTTCTGCTGCTCGCGACCGACTTGGGATAGCCCACTCTGCCACGGTAATTGCCGTCTTCGCGGGTTCACTCGGGTCGAGACGGATCAACGAGGCACTTGCCGGCGCAGTCGAGCTATGTGCTGATCGCTCAGATCTCTTTGTCTACCACGTCATTGGGAAACGTGACTTTGCCTCCTTTCTGCGGCCAACGGTCCCTGCCAGCGGAATTCGCTACCGAGACGTGGAGTACGAGAGCGACATGGCCACCCTGCTCGAGGCTGCCGACCTGGTGATCAGCCGCTCGGGTGGCTCCACAGTTGCGGAGCTGTCCGCGATTGGAATTGCTTCGGTGCTCGTGCCGCTTCCCATTGCGCCTCGGGATCATCAACGCTTCAACGCGGAAATGTTGAGTTCAGTCGGCGCCGCGGTCATCGTGGCAGATGCTGACTGCACGGCGCAGCGTTTGGCGGAGCTCATGAAGGAACTCAGCGCTCGGCCGGAGACTCTTCAAACTATGGGCGCCGCAGCGCGGTCCATTGGGCGGCCCGACGCTGCGGACCGTATTGCAGACCTCCTTCTCACACTGGCGAAGCACCCATGACTCAGGCAGTTGGCTCCACGACTCTCAACTTCTCCAAACCACTTCGTATCCACCTGCTCGGAATTGGCGGCGCTGGCATGTCGGCAATTGCCATTGTTCTGGACGGACTTGGCCACCAAGTATCTGGATCCGATGCAATGTCCTCTCCGGTTCTTGACACACTTCGCGAGGCCGGCATCGCTGTCCGAGTGGGACATAGCAACGAGCTAGTGGACTCGGTCGACCTCGTCGGCAGTTCAACAGCGATTCCGCCCACGAATCCCGAACTCCTTGCCTACCAAGCCAGTGGAGTGCCGTGCGTGGGGAGATTCGAACTCCTGTCTGCGATCGGTGAACGCGCGGATGTGCTTTCGCTGAGTGGCACCCACGGAAAGACGACAACCAGTGCGCTCCTGACGCTGATGTTGCAAGGAACAGGCGAGCAGCCAAACTGCATCGTCGGTGCGAAGGTAGCGGGCCTTGGCACGGGTGCATTGTGGACTGGCGGAACTTGGCTGGTACTTGAAGCCGACGAGAGCGATTCGACATTCCTGGCACCACGCCGTCGCGGCGCGGTTGTCACGAACCTTGAACCAGATCACCTCGACCATCACGGCAGTTTCGAGGCGCTGAGATCGAGCTTTGTTCGATTCGTCAATGAGACTGAGGGCCCCGTTCTGGTGTGCCACGACGATGAGGGTGCTCGGGGCCTCATTGGGGAGTGCCCGAACGCGTTGACCTACGGCTTTGCCGGGACCGATCTTT
>DORQ01000194.1:459-813 GCA_003514205.1 Acidimicrobiaceae bacterium | reverse complement strand
GTTGCAGATCGCTGTCCCGGGCTTGCACCTCGTTCGAAATGCGTCCGGGGCGTTTGCGCTCGGCGTGGAACTGGGCTTGGACCCGGTCGGGCTAGCTGCGGGGCTTGCGGAGTACCGAGGTGTACACCGTCGATTTGAGCATCGCGCGGCCTCCCACGGTGTCACCTTCATCGATGACTACGCTCACTTGCCTACGGAAATCGCAGCAGTCCTTCAAGCGGCTGCCCTTCCGCGGGTTGAGGGTTCGCCAGACGGATCGTGGTCGCGGATCGTGGCAGTCTTTCAGCCGCATCGTTACAGCCGTACCCAGGAACATGCGCGTGAGTTTGGGAGTTCATTCGACCAGGCAGACCT
>DORQ01000194.1:0-265 GCA_003514205.1 Acidimicrobiaceae bacterium | reverse complement strand
GGCGAACTGATCGCTGCCGCCGCCCGCGATCGATATGGGTCCGATGCTGTTCTGTGGTGTCCGAAGTTGGACGATGTCGTCGAGCAGGTTGGCGGACTCCTGCGGCCTGGTGACCTCTGCATCACGCTCGGAGCGGGCGATCTCACCAACGCCGTGGAACGAATTGTGCTCCAGTACGAACACCTCGCTGACATCGAGCCCGCGACGCCCCGAGACGCCCCGTGACCACTCAGGCTGAGCGTTCGACACATCCCCACGGCGAGGC
>DORQ01000045.1 GCA_003514205.1 Acidimicrobiaceae bacterium | reverse complement strand
GCACGAGACGCAGCACGAGCCCTTGGCGCTCAGGTTGTTGCGGCGCGGCGCCGCCGACGCTGGACCGCTGAACGCGTCGCGGAACAGGCCGGCATCAGCTTCCGAACACTACAAAAGGTGGAGAGGGGGGATCCGTCCGTCGCTCTCGGAACAGCGTTCGATGTCGCCGTGATTGTTGGCGTTCCACTGTTCACAGCCCACCCATCTGAACTCTCAATTCTCGCCGACCACCTTGCCGATCGGGCCGCGTTGCTTGGCTTGCGGGTCGTGCCCATCAACGACGATGACCTCGATGACAACTTCTAAGGCCCCAAGCCATGCCTACGTTTGGTCATGGTTGGCGGGCCAGTCCGAACCCATACCCACCGGGGTCCTCGAAGCAATTCCCACCCCCGGCGGTGGGCACGTGATCACGTTTGCATATGGCCGGTCCTACCTTTCGACCAGCAACGCTATTCCGATCTATCTGCCAGAACTTCCGCTGCGCCGAGGCAGAATCGAACCGGCCCCCGACCTTGACGTAGCTGGGGCAATCCGTGACGGCGGACCAGATGCCTGGGGCCAGCGCGTCATTTTGCGCCAACTCGGGTCGAGCGGCAGAGATGCTGACCCCAGCGACGTCCCGCTTCTCGACTACCTCCTGCGCTCGGGATCAGATCGTCCAGGTTCGCTCGATTTTCAGGTTTCGCCGAGCACGTACGTCCCTCGACTCCACAACACCTCGATCGAAGATCTCCAGCGAGCCGCCGATGCCATCCAAGACGGCACCGAGCTCGACGCATCGCTAGCAGAAGCTCTCACGGCTGGCTCGTCTGTGGGCGGAGCTCGGCCGAAGGCCACGCTGACCGACGGTTCACGCCACCTCATCGCCAAATTCTCTTCACCGACCGACCCCTATCCGGTGATCAAAGCCGAGGCCGCTGCCATGAAGCTTGCCGAGATCGTTGGCCTCAACGTTGCTTCAACCGAACTCATTCAAGTCTCTGGCCGGGACGTCTTGTGTGTCGAGCGATTCGACCGGGGCGCTGGCGGAACCCGGCGGGGTTTCGTGTCCGCGCTGACGATCCTTGGCCTGAACGAGCTCGGCGGACGCCACGCCACCTACCATGACCTCGCCGATGTCGTTCGACAGCGATTCGTGGGCCGAACACAATCTCTGAAGGAGCTCTTTTCGCGGATTGTGTTCAATATCGTGGTGGGCAATACCGACGATCATGCGCGCAACCACGCCGCGTTCTGGGATGGCGAACGACTTGAGCTCACCCCGGCCTACGACATTTGCCCCCAAGCGCGCATCGGCGGGGAACAGTTCCAAGCAATGGCAATCGCACCCGATGGCGCTCGAAGTTCACAGTTCGCCACCTGCATCGGGGCCGCTCACCACTACGAACTCTCCGAATCTAATGCTCGCGCCATCATCGATCGCCAGGTCCGCCTTGTCACCGAACACTGGGACGAGGTCGCCGATAGGGTCGGCCTCTCTGGAGCCGAGCGACGAGGCTTGTGGGGACACCAGATTCTCAACCCCTACGCCACGTACGGCTACGGGCCATCGACGCACTGAAATGGGGCCAGCTCGACTGCCGGGGTTATGAACCAAGCCACGCCGTTCGGTCGATCGCAACACACCGGCGGACCGCACGGATACGTCGCATCCTTCCGGAGCCAATTCCACGAGGCATCGAGATCTAACGGGAAGTCTTACTCCTCGCCACTGAGGCCGAGGTTGCACTCGCCGAGCTCAACGGAGTTGGACGGCTTCTTCCATACCCGTACCAGCTCCCCGGACAATTTCTCCGACAAGCAGGCAGTCTCACCACGCCAGATTGAGGGCACCCTGGCCCCCTTGGCATCCGCCTGATTCCAGAGAGGCGACAGCGATGACAGCGATAGACCTGGGATTTCACTGTACGTGTAGACTACGTACATGACCGACACACTCACAGGTCGTTTGAACTTCCGACTCGCTCCCGAACAAGAACGCGCGCTCCGCGCTGCAGCGGCGCTCAGCGGCCAATCGGTTTCGGGGTTCGTCCTCTCTGCCGCCACTGAACAGGCGAATGAACTGTTGGAACGCGCCAACTCCGTCGAGATTTCCCACCAGCATTTTCGCGAGTTTCTCGCAGCACTGGACGCCCCTGCCACGGTCGTGCCGGAACTGGCTCGCCTCTTCAACCGCGAGAGCCAAATCCCGAATCAGTGATCAAATTGCCCCTGAGCGCAACTGCGCTACTCGACCCGGCTTGCCACAACACCGAGCAGTTCAATAGCGGCGTGACCGCTCTCGACAACTGGCTCAAGCGCACGGCTCAAGTCGCCACCAGATCCGGGACCGCAGCAACCTGGGTGTTGTGTCGCGGCGAGGTCGTTGTCGGGTACTACGCACTTGCGATGGGAAGTGTCGAACGGCGCTTGGCCCCATCCCGACTTGGCCGAGGTCAACCCGATCCCGTTCCAGTCCTGTTGCTCGCCCGGCTCGCGCTCGACACGGAGGAGCCGGGCTCCGGCCTTGGGGCCGACCTCCTCCGCGATGCACTCCTGCGGGCCATATCGGGTGCGCGACAATTCGGAGCAAGAGCTGTGGTCGTCGATGCAATCGACGCCGAAGCAGCCGACTTCTACGAGCACCATGGGTTCATCAAGCTGGAGGGGCTTCGCCTCTACCGAAGAATCAGCGACATCGAAGCCTCGCTGCCCACCTGATGCCGTGAGCCGCCTTGCCTCTTCAAGCTCGCCGCAAACGAGCTGATGGTCCGCATCGTCCAGATGCTGCCGTCCGTCTCCCGCCAAGTCACCACCGGGGAAACCCCGACCCCGCTCTCGTTGGCCAGGAGAGAACGCAACTGCCGACCGCCGAATAGGGGCATCGACGAGTCACGCACCTCATCGAGCACCGCTCCAAACAGTTGCTCAGCGTATGTGTCGGTGATGGCAGCACCTCTGAGTAGTCCTGATGGGGTTCGGGCTTTTGGCCCAACGTATTGTGAATTGCTCTGCGAGGCGGCCAATGTCATCGGCCCCAAGCACCCGCCACCCGACCATCAGCCAGCCCACAGAGCTGACACTGGCACCGCTGCCAGCCGATCGCCAAGGCGGATCCGCTGATCGCGGTCGCGGTAGTGGCTGAGCGTGATTGGTTGCTCGCTCCAGCCTGCCTGTTTCGCTATCTCACCAACCGCATAGCTTTCCAACAGTGGTCCGAACCATGGTGATTCGATCTGCGATAGGTCCTCTGCGCGTTGCCCGACTAGATGGGCGGCCAGCGCTGTATCGATGAGTTGAGCCACCGGCCTGCGCTTTGACCGGTTGGTCAGGCTGGTCGTCCATGCTGGGAGTAGGCGAACAAGATAGAGGGTCGCCAACACATCGAGGTACGCGTTGATCAAGGCGTGACCCGCCATCAGTTCCTTGGCGAGATCCGCGACCACCACCTCGTTCGCCGAACGTGCAGCAAGCTGCACAACAAGCGCACCAATCAACTCGGGTCGACGAACCTCAGCAATCTGCTCGACGTTCGCCAAGCCGTGACAGTCCTGAGATAAGAGTCACACCACCCTGAGATAAGAGTCACACCACTGCGATCTGAATCTCGCAGACGAGGCCCCAAGCGCGATCTCGGGGAACCCGCCAGCAAAAACTGACCAGGGTCTCGACGCATGTCCAGTTTCATCTTGAGCGCCAGGAGCAACGCTGTGCCGCCGCGCTGAAACTCGTCGATCGCGACGTGTTCGCCGAGCGAAGAAACGAAACCAACCGGATCGTTCAGCGCCACGGCCAACAGGGATGGGTCGTCCAGATTGACGAGCGGCCCTCGAGAGCTCTGAAGCGAACGAACCAGCGTGCTCTTGCCCGTTTGCCGACCACCTATCGCGTTTCTGCCGTACCTCTATCGCGTTTCTGCCGACGACCAATCGCGTTTTTGCCGGAGGCTATCCCTCAATTCGGCAGCGGGCAGGAATCAACGAAGCGCAGTCGGTTTCGCAGCGCCCACCCCAACAGCACCACCGACACCGCTGCCAACAACGGCTGAATGGGCTCGAAGAACTTCATAGCCCCAGTGGTACCGAGCGCGATCACCACCAGCTTGTTGCACACCGGGCATCCCACGGCGAAGAACGTGAGCAACCCACCAATTCCCGCTGATCGAGCTGGCCGATCCACGTCTGCACCCGGCACCGACACATAGGTTGCCAACAGCAGCCCCGACAGCAACGAGGTCACGACCAGCACCGGGATCGACCACCAGGTGACGGGAACTGGCCGCCCAAAGATCGGGTTCGGAATCACATCTGTGGGCAGGCCAACCAACAGAGCGGTTGCTGCTGAACCTGCGAAGGCCACCAGCCACTGCCGAGGCGCCCAGCGGCCCAGTGTTGCGAGAGGAGAGTTCATCAACGCCAACGATACCCGCCAGACACCTCGTTGACATCGCGTCAGCGGCACCTTCGAAGGGCCTGGAAACAATGGTCACTTTCGTCGCCCTAAGGGGGCGTCGAGTGCGAGTTCGGCTTCATCTTCACCGCTTTCGGCGCAGCAACCACCAGGACCAGCAGCACCGGCCACAGCATTGAGCGCTGTCTCGCCAAAATCCCGAAGTTGGCAACGTTGGAAAATGCAACCACGAAGACCACCAAATAGACCAGTGCCCAGATGCCCACAGGATTTCGCAGGGGTGCCAACCATTGCCGAGGCGAGCGAAGTATGACGAGCCCCGCGTATGTGAGCAGTATCGATCCTTCAACGGCGGTCACCATCATTTGAATGCTGGAGGCTTCCCAGAGGAACGGTCGACCGATGACCGAAAGAAACGCGCCCGGAAAGTCGAGCGGGTTAGTCACTGCTTGAGCAGCAAATGTTGAATTTCCAGAGGTAGTGCGATCCAGCGTGAACTGCAACGCAGCGTCGATCGAATCTGCTCCACCGAAGGTACTCTTGAACGCAGCGACAGTGAACGCGACGAGCGGAAGAGAAATCCCGAGCGTAACTATCACATTGACAAGCGAGCCCGCTGTTCGTCGCGATGCAGCTGTTGCCAGCAAGGCAACCAGTGTCGCCAAGCCAGCGATCAACGTCATATGGGGGCGAATCCATGTGATCGCAAACACTGCTGCGACCAATCCGATCAGTGGACCAGCCAGCTTTCTCGGGCCGTCGGCCGTGAGATAGGCAAAGCTGAGCAGCCACACCCCAAGCCACAGCACCATCCAAGATTCCTTTCCAGCGGTGGACGGCCAGTACAGCATCGAGGGGAGCAAACACACCGCAACTGCGTACCTCTGCAGGTGCCATGTCGATGCCCAAACACGAAACGCCTCAACGAAGCACCACATGCCGAGAAAGGAAAACCAGGAGAAGACCAGATAGACCGCGGATTCATTCTCTCCAACGATGGCAATGACAGCGCCAACGGCCCTGACAAAGTTGTTCCCGATCGCCCGAGTCGAAACTCCTTCAATGCCATCCAAGCTGAGGTTGCCCTGCCAGTACCAGCGAGCAACGACACTTCCTTCCAGAAAGTAGAACCTCGGGTCAGCGAGTCCTCCGTACAACGATTTGGCAGAGAGCGCACGAACCGCCGGCGCAACGAAGATCTTGATACCCGCAGCAAGGATGAGAACATTTCCGGTCCTCCAGGTCGCCGGTGTTCCGAATCGGGCCCGAATGCCCAGCCAACTCAGGACGAAGAGGGGACCTCCGACAATGGCTACCGCGGCGGTTCCGCCCGACGCGTAGCGGGCGAGCACGCCCAAGGCAATCACTGTCGCCACAGCGCCGCTCACCACCGAGACAGTGATTCGCCGTTCCCGGAGACGCCAAGCTTCCATTGGTGGTTGCGCGCCCCGGCTCGTGAACATCTCGATACCGTGGATCAGGCTGTTGCGGTCGTTGCCATGTCGCTCAGTCGACTTTTGGGGCCATAGTCGTAGTCGTAATAGGAGCGGCCTCGCCCCGCCTCCACTCCGATCATCACGATTCCGGCGATGGGAGCTGCGTGTCGGCGAAGCAGCTCGAGGGAGTTCTGCAGTGCACGAGTTCGGGTGGTGCCTGGCCGTGCAATCACAACGACATGGTCGACGAATTGCAAGAGGTCTGCGGTGTCGTTTGCCACAAGTAAGGGGGCAGTATCGATGATGACGGTTCGGTCCGCCTCGACCGCCTGGAGCGCGATATCGCGGATGAGCGGCACCAGGTGGACCATTCGACGAGTTGGTGGCCCAGATGAAACCAATGAGACATTGTCCCAAACTTCTGGTCGAATCACGTCCTGGGTGAGATCCTCGGGCGAAATAAATCCTGAGTTCAGGCCGGGATCT
>DORQ01000356.1 GCA_003514205.1 Acidimicrobiaceae bacterium | reverse complement strand
TGGCGGAATGTCGTATGAGGGCCGGCGGACTACTGGCCGCCGAGGGCAACTGAGAGACGGATGTCCGGTTGCAGTCGCAGGCGGACGACGCCACCCTCGGACCGGCGGGGTTCGATGACAAGCTCAACGATCTGACCTCCCGACCGAACTGCAACTTTCTGGGTATGCGGCATGGTCACCTTCGCGAACTCGTCGGGTACCGAAAGCTCGATGGTGACGGATTCCTCCGACGGTGAAAGGAACACGGTGGCGACACGGCCAGAGACCTCACATCGAGCGCGCACCTCTCCGTTAGGCCATTCGTCCAGCGGAAGGAACTGTCCGAACGCGATTTCGGCGACGGATACGGGTTCGGCCCCGAAGGCAGACGTGAGTTCCTCGATCGTCGGCACGTCCACGTCGGGAAGTGTGCGGAGGTGAGCGGCGGTCGGCGACGACCCAAAATCGGTCGGGTCGGCCAGGCCATGGTGTCGGAACCACGTATGGCGGCGATGATCGGTTCCGGCCGGTGCGATGATGGACCATGGCCAGGAAGCTCCGAGTCCTATCCGCAGTCAGCGAAGTCGAGGAGCGGAACGTCCAGGGGGCGATCGATGTCTCGGGATACTGGGAGCTGATCGTCGAACTGAGGATGGGGGCGGGCCCGACGGTGCGCATCGAACCGGGTGCGGGCGCCAGCGCCGTGTTCAGCGTGACTGTTCGATGGGGGTCAGAGGTCGCCGACGTGAAGGTACGGTCCCTCCGGGGCGCGATCGACGTGGCGGATCGGCTCGCCAACCTCTTCTACGAGATGCGGCGGGATGACCTCGGCGTCATTTAGCGCCCGTTGTCGAATGGGCGAACCGAGTTCCAGGCGACGATGCACACGCATGACTTGACGACCTGCCGAACGACGCAATACCTCGCCCGCCGAGACTGCCTGACCCGAGGGCTCTGAATAGGCGATCGACCGCAAAGGGCGATCTGTCTCCTTCCATCGGCTGCGTAGGATCAGCGGATGGATTCCCACCTGCTCGACCTCTCCGACCAGTTGTTGACCGGTGCGAGGGATGTGTCGGATCACCACCCCCTCAACATGGCTTCACCGGCCAGGCTTGAAGAGTTGGGTCCGGGGCTCGCGTTTGTTGAATCGTTCTGCAATGTGATTGCAGTGGAAACCGACCAGGGTCTTGTGATGGTGGATGGCGGAAGCCCGATGCACGCCGGAGCGATTCACTCCGAGATTCGAGCGTGGACCCAACAGCCGCTCCACACCATGATCTACACCCACGGCCACGTCGATCATGTCTTTGCCATTTCACAATTTGAAGCGGAGGCTACCGGCCCAGCGCATGTGGTTGCTCACGAAGCGGTGCCCGATCGCTTCCGCCGTTACGACCGAACCAATGGCTACAACGGCCGGATCAACCAACGGCAGTTCCAGCTTGGCTCTCCTCTCTTCCCGACCGGCTTTCGATATCCAGACGAGACCTACCGTTCCTCTCTCGATGTGGAGATCGGAGGTTGTGAGTTTCGGCTGCGCCACGATCGTGGCGAAACCGACGACGGGACGTGGATCTACCTTCCTGAACGCAAGGTGCTGTGCACCGGCGACCTGTTCATTTGGGCGAGCCCGAACTGTGGCAACCCGCAGAAAGCGCAGCGCTATTGCGATGAGTGGGCGGCGGCGCTTCGCAAGATGGCAACGCTTGGGGCGGAGTTGCTCCTGCCTGGCCACGGTCTGCCAATTGCTGGCGCCGCGCGGATACAAGGTGTTCTGGAAGACACCGCCCGGTATCTCGAATCCCTCTTCGACCAAACCATCGAGATGATGAACGCTGGCTGTCGACTCGACGAGATCATCCATACGGTGACTCCGCCAGCGGATTTGGTTGGTCGCCCGTTTCTGCAACCGGTGTACGACGAGCCGGAGTTCGTGGTGCGCGGGATTTGGCGTCTCTATGGCGGCTGGTACGACGGCAACCCGGCAACGCTGAAGCCAGCACCCGACACGACGCTCGCTGCAGAAATTGCTCGGCTCGCTGGTGGTGCTGACCGCCTTGCCGAACGGGCGCTTGAATGCTCCGAGAATGGGGAGCATCGCCTCGCGGGGCACCTCATCGAGATGGCTGGGATGGCATCGCCAGAGGCACGCGAAATTCATCAGGCGCGGTCCGCTGTCTTTGGTGCACGGGCTCAAGCTGAGCGTTCGACGATGGCGAAAGGCGTGTTTGCTTGGGCCGAACGCGAAAGCAACGACCGGGCTCAGGCCGCGATCGAAGCCGACTAGCTCGCTGAGGCCAGCAGGCCTTCGATGCGGCTGATGACCTCAGGGTCATCTGGGCTGACCGTCGGGCCGAATCGTGCAACCACATTGCCGTCAGCGCCGACGAGGAATTTCTCGAAGTTCCAACGGATGTCGCCAGTGTGGCCGTCGGCAATATCGGCGGCCTGATTCAGCTCACGATACAAATCGTGTTGCGCATCCCCGTTCACCTCCACCTTCTCGCTGAGGGGAAAGGTGACGTCGTAGGTCAGGCTGCAAAACTCAGCGATCTCCTCTGGAGTGCCAGGTTCTTGCCCCATGAACTGGTTGCACGGAACTCCAAGCACCGTGAAGTTCTGGTCCTCGTACTGATCTTGCAGCTGTTGCAGTTGTTCGTACTGGGGTGTGAGCCCGCACTTCGAGGCGACGTTGACGATCAGGGTGGGCTTGCCCGCAAGGCTGTTCAACAGGCCAGCGCTTCCATCGAGTGCGCCAAGGGAAAGGTCGAAGATGCTCATGGTTGGTGTCCTCTCGAAGGCGGATGTGGTGATCCGGTGTGGATGGATCCTATAGGTCCGGAAGTCCGAGCAGGAGGTTGGGTTGGTTCAGCCCTCCATCAATTTCGAGGATCTTTCCGGTGATGTAGCTGCCTGCGGGCGAGCAGAGGTAGAGCACCCCAAGTGCAATGTCGAGCGGTTCGCCCAACCTTCGAAGTGGTGTGTTGGCCTCCATTGAGGTGCGGAGTTCGTCGTTGGTGAGCACCATCTCGAGCGCGCTTGTGGCTGTGGAACCAACGCCGATCGCGTTCACTCGAATCCGCGGTGCGCATTCCGTTGCCATGAGACGGGTGAGGTGACTCATGGCGGCTTTGGCTGTTCCGTAGGCAGCGAAACCTCGGTCGGTGAGCCGCCCGATCACGGAACTGATGTTGACGATCGAACCGCCGTCGCCTTCGAGCATGAGGGGAATGGCCGCCTTCGACAGCTCCAGCGCCGTGGTGACGTTGAAGTGAAACGCCTTTTCGAACATCGCAGCGGAGGTTTCGAGCAGTGGTCTTGGGAAGGACCCACCAACGTTGTTGACGACGATGTCGCAACGCCCAAACTCGCTCTTTGCCGCCCCCACGAGTTGAGGAATCTGGTCGAGATCAGATAAATCAGCGGGGACCACGACTGCCCGCCGGCCGCACTCCTCGACCGCGAGGCGTACCTGATCAAGTTCCTCAGGAGATCGTGCAGAGATCACCAGATCGGCGCCTGCCTCGGCCAAGGCGAGGGCGGTGGCCCTGCCGATTCCCCGGCCAGCCCCCGTTACGATTGCAACCTGGTCAGTGACAAGAAAGTGGGAAGTGATCATCTGCGCTCCATCCTGGCGGTCCGAGTTGTTTCGACCCGTCCCTAAACTAGAACGCTTCCTTGAACGTCCGGCCGGTTGCGGAAAGATCGCCACGGTGTGCCGAGGGTGTGCCGAGGGGCATCAGCAGCGAGCATCCGTCCCACACGGCAACAGGATGGGCTGCTCGGCAAGCGTGTATACATCAAGTATACTGATCGTATGACGCGGCCCTTGAGCTTCCGAGCAGACGCATCACTCGCAGAAGAACTCGATGCCGCCGCGGCCGAGTCGGGCGTCCCCCGGAGCGATCTACTGAACCAGGCAGTCCGCGAGTTTCTCTACCGTCTTCGTTGCGAGCGCGACGCCGAGCGGTACGCCCTGCACCCGCTCACCGCAGCCGAGACAGCGGCTTGGCCCAACGAGGCATGGCCAGACGAGGACACCGACTGGGTGGAAGTGTTCGGCCAGTGAAGCGGGGCGAGATCTGGTTTGCCGATGTCGGACGAGGCGGAGATCGTCCAGTTCTCGTCCTCACACGCGACCCCGTCGCCGACCGTATCGACGCAATCGTCGTGGCCAATCTGACAACGACAATTCGAGGGCTGACCTCGGAACTTCGACTGGGGCCCGGCGATGGGCTCAAACAGGATTGCGTCGTTTCGTTCGACAACCTCCACACGCTACCGAGATCGTCATTTCGCCGACGCGTTGCGATGCTCGGTCCA
>DORQ01000067.1:9851-10284 GCA_003514205.1 Acidimicrobiaceae bacterium | reverse complement strand
GGCGTTGGCCTGGTTTGAAAACCGAGCAACTGGAGCGGATCCAGACACCCTCCTCATCGCCGTGCGGCAGGTGCATGAACTGATCAACTCCTGCGCTGCTCAGGGTGGACCGGTGATTCTTGGTGGGTTCTCGCAAGGGGCTGGCACCGCTCTCGCCGCAGCGACGACCTGGGGCGGTCCGCCGCTCAAGGGGTTGCTTCTGCAATCTGGGTTTGTGCCGGAGGGAATCGGCATCGAGATCGAGATCGGTGCGGCCAACGTCGGTTCGGTGTTGGTGCAGCACGGCCGTAACGACGAGGTGGTGCCATGGTTCTTCTCGGAGGCGATCTCGCTCGGGCTGGAAGAGGCCGGTGTTGAGGTGACCATTGATGTTGATGATGGTGCGCACGAGGTCACCAGTGGTCAACAACTCAGAGCGCTGGAGTGGATCTCG
>DORQ01000067.1:8788-9651 GCA_003514205.1 Acidimicrobiaceae bacterium | reverse complement strand
CTGACGGCCCGAGCAATTGCCGCGATGGCCGCCTTCCTCGAAGAGCGCGGCGTGTGGGGGTGTTTCGTAACCGACCATCCCGCACCGCCTCGTCGTTGGCTCGACAGTGGGGGACACCACAGCCTTGAACCCACTGTGTCTCTGACGGCTGCTGCAGCGGCAACCTCGGACCTGCGATTGATGACCAACATCTATGTGCTCGGCTACAGAAACCCCTTGCTCGCTGCCAAAGCACTCAGCTCCCTTGACGTTGTCAGCGAGGGTCGAGCAGTCATCGGTATCGGAGCTGGCTACTTGCGAGGGGAGTTCGAGGCGCTGGGTGCCTCGTTTGAATCGCGGGCCGATTCCCTCGAGGCCGCAGTGGAAGTACTGCGCAGTGCGTGGAGCGGGAGGCCAGTGACCTCAGCTGGCGACGGGTGGGCAGCACGGGAGATCAGTCCGTTGCCGCAACCCACACAACGTCCGGGACCGCCGATCTGGATCGCTGGAAATAGCGGCGCGGCTCGCCGTCGGGCAGCGAGCTTCGGCGATGGTTGGATTCCCTTTCCCGCGCCCTCAGGGCTCGCTCGGGTCACCAAGACCGCAGCAATCGAGAATCTCGAGGATCTTGCTCGTGGCATCGCGAAGCTCCGAGAGGAATGCGAGGCAGTCGGCCGGCCAATGCTCAGTGAAGTCTGCTTCACTCCATTCTCTCCACCAGGTTCCCCTGGCTTCGCGGAGGAGCTTTTTCAATGCGGTGAATTGGGTGTGACCACAGCGACGATCACGGTTGGTTCAGTCGAAACCCGTGAACACTGGGTGGAGGAAGTAGACCGAATCCTCGAGGCTGTGAGCCCCTGAGCCCTGCCGAATCTCAGCCCTGC
>DORQ01000067.1:5500-8637 GCA_003514205.1 Acidimicrobiaceae bacterium | reverse complement strand
TCTCAGCCCTGCCGAATCTCAGCCTGCCGAGATGTCCTTCCACGTCGAGATGACTTCGGCCACCGAGGAGAACGTGGCAAGTTGCGAATAGGTGTTGCGGAGAAGGGGAGCGGCGGCCTCGCTGGGAATTGCCACAGCGCCGTCGGTGGGAAGCACCACCTCATAGCCGAGGTTGACCGCCTCGATCACGAGGCCGAGCACCCCCACGTTGAGCGACACCCCACAAGCAACAACGGTCGTGATGCCGTGGGCCTTCAAGATCGCGTCAAGGTCCGTTCCGCTAAAGGGGCTGACCCCGTGGAACCGTGAACTGACGAGATCAGTGTTGTTTGGGTTCAGTGAGGGGACTACTTCAGCCGCGGCGCTGTGCTGGATGAGTTGTCCGGGGATGGACGCCGCATACCGCAACAATGGCGCATTGGTCGGGCTCTCAACTCGACTCTTGGTGAACACTGCGCACGCGTGAACCACTAGCACCCCTGCGTCGCGGGCCTCCTGGGTCAGAGCAGTGAGTTTCGCCTCAAGATCTGCACCAACTACTTCACTGCGGACGGATTGGATGGTGGCAAGATCGCCAATCACCCCGCGTTGGCATTCCATCGTCACCACGGCCGTGACTGCGGGATCGATCAGCTCGCGCAGTGTTGGTGATGGGTTCATGATCGGTAGCTCATAGGATCCGTACATGGTAGATCGCGGTACCGCTCAGCCACGGCTGGTGCTTGCATCTTCGTCAACGTATCGCCAGGAGTTGTTGGCTTCGCTTGGCGTTGAGTTCGAGGTGGTCGAACCAGCTATCGATGAGCGAGCGGCTGATCAGCTGCTTGCTACGCTCGGACCCGCAGGGTTAGCCGTGCACATTGCAATGTTGAAAGGCCGATCCGTTCTTGAACAGGTCCTTGCAACGCAGGCAGTAGACCATGCAGGCGTGGTGGTTCTCGCCGGCGATCAGCTGGGAGTTGTCGAAACGACGCATGGGCCTCAGCTGCTCCACAAGGCTGACTCCCTGGATGCTGCGGTGAAGCAGTTGATGATGCTGTCTGGTGGCGAGCACCTGTTGATCAACGGCCTGTGCGTGTTGGACTCACGCCGTGACTCGCCACTCTCTGAAGTCGATGTTCATCGGATTTCGATGCGGAGGTTCTCGACGCAGGAGGCCCGCATCTACGTAGAACGATGTACTCCGCTGGACTGCGCTGGTTCGTATCGAATCGAAGATGACTGCGATTTCATTCAGTCAGTAGAGGGATCGGGGGATTCGGGAGTCATCGGGTTGCCGCTCGCGTTGACCCAGTCCCTCTTGGAACAGAGCGGAATTCGCGTCCGCGGACTGCGGTAACGAAGCAGTCCACGTGTCGAGCTACAATTCGGCATGGACCGACAAGTTTCCCCACCGGCATTCACGTCCACCCACGAACATCCGCGCTTTGCTCGACTGGGGTTGACCTTCGACGATGTGCTGCTTTTGCCGGCGGAGTCGGCAGTGGCCCCCCATGAAGCGAGCACGCACACGCGGTTCTCCGAGGAGATCTCGCTCGCAATTCCCATCGTGTCGGCGGCGATGGATACGGTCACCGAGGCTCGAATGGCGATCGCAATTGCACGACTTGGCGGGTTGGGGGTGATTCACCGGAACCTCTCCATCGAAGATCAGGCGGCCGAGGTGGATCGGGTCAAGCGTTCAGAGTCCGGCATGATCACCGATCCCGTGACGTTACGAGCTCATCAGACTGTTCAGTCGGCGCTTGACCTCATGGCTCGGTTTCACATCTCTGGCGTGCCCATCGTGGATGAGTCGAATCGTCTGGTTGGCATTCTGACCAATCGTGATCTTCGGTTTGAAACTGACTTCTCACGAACGATCGCCGAAGTGATGACGTCGGAAGGTCTCCACACTGTTCCCGTGGGAACCACGTTGGATCAGGCGCAGGATGTGTTTCGCAGAATCAAGGTCGAGAAGCTGCCAGTAGTAGATGCCGACGGGTTTCTGCGAGGGCTAATCACCATCAAAGATCTCCAAAAACGAACCGACTTTCCGTCTGCCACCAAAGACGGCTCCGGTCGTCTGCGTGTGGCTGCTGCGGTCGGGACGGGCACTGATGCCCTGCAGCGGGCAAAGGCACTGATCGACGCTGGAGTCGATGCCTTGGTGATCGACACTGCTCATGGACATTCCATGGCAGTGGCCGAAACCGTTCGCGCCGTGCGCGAGCTGTGGTCAGGCACCTTGGTGGCTGGAAACGTGGCCACTGCCAGCGCAGCGGCCTCCTTGCTTGACGCAGGTGCAGATGTGATCAAGGTCGGCATTGGCCCTGGATCGATCTGCACGACTCGTGTCGTTGCGGGCATCGGGGTACCCCAGGTCACTGCAGTGTTCGAATGCGCTCAGGTGGCGCACGAACGCGGAAAGACGGTGATCGCCGATGGCGGCTTGCAGTATTCCGGCGACGTCGCGAAGGCAATCGCTGCTGGTGCCGATTGTGCAATGTTTGGGTCGTTGCTTGCTGGGACTGAGGAAAGCCCAGGCGAGGTGGTGCTCTTTCAGGGGGAGCGGTACAAGAACTACCGGGGCATGGGTTCGCTGGGGGCCATGAAATCGCGGTCGTTCTCCAAGGACCGGTACTTTCAAGAGCACATCGCTGACACCGAGAAGTTGGTTCCCGAAGGGATTGAGGGACGCGTCCCCTATGTCGGCACGCTGTCAACCATTGTGCATCAGCTGGTTGGCGGGCTACAGCAGGCAATGGGGTACTGCGGAACACCAACGATCGCTGCAATGCAGACCGATACCCAGTTCATTCGAATGACGGCAGCTGGGCTACGTGAAGCTCACCCCCACGACATCACGATCACTGAACAGGCGCCCAACTACCGGTGAGGTAGTTCTGCCCAAATTCGCTGATTTATCTGCCTCGCCGCGATTACTTCCGGAGCGTTGACGTCCCTGAGGCGTTATGGAACGCGCCACCTCTCTTCTTCCACTTTCAGCTGGACTACTGCTCATCGGACTTTGCATCGTGTTGCTGTGGCAGCTCACTTCTTCTGCACCCATTCTGGGCCCGGCAGATGACACGACGCGAGCTGGCATGCGACCCGCAACAGTTCTGGAGTTGATGGCTGGTAACGAGTCGCTCAGT
>DORQ01000067.1:4923-5158 GCA_003514205.1 Acidimicrobiaceae bacterium | reverse complement strand
AGCGACCTTGTGCCTCAACGTGTCGAGACCGCTGGCGGCACCTCGACAGAGATTTCGCTGCGCGGGGGAGTGCGACAGTTCGGCGATGCCAAGCTCGCAACCCGCTCCTATATCGCAGACAACGGGGTAGTTCACGTGGTGGACAGGGTCAGCGCTCATCAGATCGATGTCAGGTCGGATCGTCTGTTGGTTTCTGTGGGCGCCGACTCCTAGCAGGAGCTCGTGCGGTTGAGGT
>DORQ01000067.1:0-4713 GCA_003514205.1 Acidimicrobiaceae bacterium | reverse complement strand
GGGGTCGCCGCGCAGGCGGCGACCCCCGACCCAAACTGCATCCCCGACCCAAACTGCATCCCATGATGTCTACCGCATCGAAGTGTGCTGTCCGGCGGTGAGTACAGCGCATTGAGTCGGTTCGCTCGTTTAGCATGGCCAGATGCCGATCGACTCCCTCAACCAGCTGCTCGCTCTCGAGAAGATCCACCAACTCAAATACGCCTACGTTCGCTGTTTGGACCAGAAGCGCTGGGCGGACATGGCCGAACTCTTCACCGAAGATGCCACAGCGGCGTATTCCGCAGGGAAGTACTCCTACACCGGACGTGACGCGATCATTGAGTTCCTGTCGACAAACATGAGTCGCGACGGATTCCACAGCAGCCACCGGATGCACCATCCTGAGGTGGAGTTCGTGTCCGAGACTGAGGCCACTGGCGTGTGGGCGATGGAAGACCACAACGTAGACACCGATTTCGACTTTGTGTTGATGGGTGCAGGCTTCTACGAAGATCGATATGTGCAAGTCGCTGGCAAGTGGTTGATTGCCCACACCGGCTACCGTCGGACCTTCGAAACCATCGGTCCGCTCAGCAAAGGCGGAATCGCCGTCACAGCTTCGTGGTGGTCAACTGATGGTCAGTCAACTCTGGAGGTTCAATAGTGTCGAATGACCCAGTCTTTGAAGAGCGTCCGTGGGGTTCGTTCACCGTGCTCGATGACCAAACCTCTCACAAAGTAAAGTCCATTGCAGTGACACCGGGGCAACGGTTGAGCTATCAGCGACACGCGCAACGCTCCGAGCACTGGTTCGTCATCAGTGGCGAGGCGACGGTCACCCTTGACGGCACCGAGTTCACGCTCACGCAAGGTCACTACGTCGACATCCCGCAGGGAGTGGCACATCGTCTCGAAAACCGCGCTGCTGGGCCACTGCTCATCATTGAGATCCAATACGGATCCTATTTCGGTGAGGATGACATCATCCGGTTGTCAGATGACTACGGCAGGGTGGAACCAAGCGTTGATGGCTCGCCTACTGGTGAATGATCACCATTCGTCGTTCAGTCATCTCCTGAACGGCAAAGGCGGGCCCTTCTCGGGTATTGCCGGAGTCTCGTAGCCCGCCGTAGGGCTGCTGGTCTGTTCGGAAGGTGGGCATCTCGTTGATAACCACGCCCCCAAAGTCGAGAGCATCAGCCGCCCGCAGCGCCCGGCTGAGGTCGTTGGTGAATACTGCGGCCTGCAGTCCGTATCTCGTGTCGTTGCTGAACCGCAGAGCGTCTTCGAACTCCTCGTACTGCTGGAATCCAATCATGGGGCCAAAGACCTCATCTGAGCAGACCTGCATCTCCGCTCGAACGTCGGCGAGGATCGTTGGTCGAAGGACCTCGGTGGAGGTGAAATCACCGCCCGTGACGAGCGTTGCTCCCTGAGTGATTGCCTCGTCGATCCATTCCTTGACTCGTTGTGTTTCCTTGCGAGAAATGAGCGCCGAAACTGCTGTGTTGGCATCAGCCGGATCGCCGACCTGAAGTGCCTCGACCTTGGTGGCGACGAGGCTAAGTAGCTCGGCGTAGATATTCGAATGCGCATAGACGCGCTGTACGGAAATGCAGGTCTGACCACTGAAGCCGAATCCGCCAGCAACGATCTTGGTGGCGGCGAGTTCGAGGTCGGCGTCATCATGGACGATCACTGGGGCATTGTTTCCCAGCTCAAGGCTGACGCGCTTGCGAGGTGCTCTCGCTCGAATCTCCCATCCAACACCGGGCGAGCCAGTGAAGGTGATCATCGCGATGTCATCGTGGGTAACAAGTCGATCCGCGACCGAACCGGGGCAGGTCACCACATTGAGCCAACCATCAGGCAGACCTGCTTCGGCGATCAAATGAGCGAGCTTCAAGGCTGTCAGGGGAGTGGCGGAGGCTGGCTTGAGCACGACCGGGCAGCCCGCAGCGATGGCTGGCGCAACCTTGTGGCACACGAGATTGAGTGGGAAGTTGAAGGGGCTGATCGCTCCGATCACCCCGATGGGGACTCGTTTCACAAACCCGAGTTTTCCGACCCCTGCAATCGAGGCGTCCATGGCCACCATCTCACCGACAAGGGTCCTGGCCTGGGCAGCGGAGAATCGAAACGTGTCTGCAGCGCGGGTTGCTTCAATGCGGGCAGCAGTGATGGGCTTTGCTGATTCTGCACAAATGGACTGAGCGAACTCCTCAACCCGCTCTGAGAGAAGCACCGCAGCGCGATCGAGAATCGCCGCCCGTTCATAGGCCGGCAATTGCGGCCCATGATGACGTTCGACCGCGACTGCAATAGCGGCATCGACATCGCTCACGGTGAGGGTAGGAACCAGGCCTACCAGGGTGTTGTCGAACGGTGAGCGGACCTCGGTGGTGTGTTCGGCAGTGACTGCTTTTCCGTTGATGATGGCGGGGGAGAGGGTGACTTCGGTCACTTCTATCGGCTCCAGGATTGAGGTGGCTTCAGCATAGGGCAGCCACTTCAATTGCCGGGAGGATTTGGTGTGGGATACGACTGCGCCTCGATGAACGCGGTGTTGTCGGCGAATTCTCCGCTTGCGGTGGTGAGTGTGGAGACAGGGGACTGGGTTGCTGCATGTGGGTCGTAGCCAATGCCAGCAAAGAACTGGTTCGCCGCTTTTGCGACGCCCTTGGCAATAAGGAGGTTGCCAACGGCTCCGACACCCGCGCCGATGCCGAATGGCAGGAGCCTTCCGAGGCGGGCAGTTGCCTGCTCGGTGGCGAGCTTGCCAAGCAACTTGGTGGCTAGCCGGGAGTTCACCGTTTCGAGTTGAGTCGCCGATATCCCGGCAAGGATCCGGGCGCCTCCTTCAGTGCCGACGCGTCCGGCGAGACCCTCAACT
Source organism: Acidimicrobiaceae bacterium (assembly GCA_003514205.1). GTDB lineage: Bacteria > Actinomycetota > Acidimicrobiia > Acidimicrobiales > Microtrichaceae > UBA11034. The sequence goes on along the minus strand of DORQ01000067.1, from coordinate 1,838 downwards.
CCGGTGACCGCACCTTTGCTCATGCTGAGTACTGACAAGACCCAGGCCTTTCGCTCCGCCAACGAGTGGGCAGTGTGGCCATGGGCGATTCCAATGGCCAGGACCATTTCGCCAAGCTTGGTGAGGGTGAGCGCAAGATCGGCTCCGGCGGTCGCCACTGCGGTCATGGTTCCAGCGCCAGGAACGGCGGCAGCGCCACCTGAAAGCGCCGCAACCGCGGCGAGCTCTCGAGAGTATTTCTTCACGAGCAACTCGGAAATCTCGGTTGGCGATGCAGTGGGCCGTTGAGATTGGATCTCCCGGACGGTTGAAACAGCGGCACCGTAGCGTGACTGCACGAGACGGTCGATCGTGTGCATCGCAAGCGCGTTGGTGGGGTTCGGTCGAGGTTTCATGTGTGTTTCCTTGTTGCCCGGTGTTGTTCACGCCAGCATCCCTTGTAACGGTAGCTTCCTAGATTTAATTCCTCCTGACCCCTTTCCAAGATCCATCAAGGGTGTAAGACTGCGTGCCCAGTTCCGGTTCCCCACTCTGGATGGATTCATGTTTCCTACATCAAAAAGTCCTACTGAGCTCTGCACCAACGCCATCCGTCATGGAGCGCGGTCAACGGTGACAATGATTCTCTCCTTTGTCGCGCCGCTCGGACTTCTCCTGGCAGGGATACAACTCTTCGACGTTGAGGTGAGTAGAGAACGATTCTTTCTCCTCGCATTGGTCGTGGTCGGTGGAGTGATGGCCGTCCAGGTCATGCTGGAATCGTCAAAGAGAACTGCCGACAAACTTGAGGATGTACTTCGTTCCGACCGACGGGACTGAGCGAATCAACTGCGGAAGCTCGCATGAGTGCGCTCGCAACTGCTGAGATCGAGTCCCTTGTTCGGAGCCATCGACGGCAGTTGTACGCGCTGTTTGAGACGCTGTCTCCGGAGCAGTGGCTGACGCAGAGTCTTTGTGGCGAATGGCGAGTTCGTGATCTCGCTGCCCATCTGGTCATCGCTACCGAAGCGAGTACTGCGCGTGTGGCCAAACTCATGGCTCGTCATCGGTGTGGCTTTGATGAAGCGATGACCCATGGTGTCGCTCAGATGGCTGACCTCAGCACTGTGGCAGTGTGCGAATTGCTGAGGTCGCATCAGGCGCGGGTGGTGGCACCACCGGTGATTGGAGTGCGGTCGCCGTTGATGGACATCGTGGTTCACACGTTTGACGCCTGTATTCCACTCGGACTGCCATTCGAGATTGACCCAACTGCGTACCCTGATTCCCTGAACTTCTTGAACTCGTCCCTGATGCGTCGCCAGTTCAAGTGTCGGATTCCAAACTCGCAGGTGCTTGTTGCGACCGATGTTGAGTGGAACTCGAGGACGGGATCGTCCGAGGCCAGCTCGCATGGGTCGAGTGGGGGAGTGGGCCGAGCCCAACCTGCGCTTGAGGCTACTGCGGCGCAGTTGTTGATGGCCCTCAGCGGAAGAGATCCTGTGGTGCTCGGCCAGCCGTCGCCGCTCTCGAAGTTCTTCGTTTGATCGGCGGAGTCGCAGGCAATGGGTGCCGGTCGGGGGTTCGCGCAGAAGCGCTGTCGGGTGCAGAAGTGCTGTCGGGTGCAGAAGTGCTGTGAACACGAGCCAGGGCGGCATTCCTGGTCAACTTTACATAATTGGTATTTCCGGCGATCGCTAATTCGAACCGAGAGTGGAGTCGAGGTCCTCAAGTAGACGCTGCAACACGACGGGCGGCGTCGCGCCGGCGCCCAGTGCGAGTTGGGCGCCAGTCACCGCGGACATGACTTCGCCAAGTCGATCGGTGAGGTCAGCCAACTCATTTGCCGTAATGAGAAA
>DORQ01000032.1 GCA_003514205.1 Acidimicrobiaceae bacterium | reverse complement strand
GAGCCCGAGCCCGAGCCGGAACCGGAACCGGAACCGGAACCCGTAGCGCACAGCGCCGTGAAGCCCTCAAAGAAGGCCGCCAAGCCCAAGCCAAAGAGCTCTGCATCATCGCGTGACCCGATGCGGAAGCCCACAGGAAGGTTGTTGAGCAGGGCGTTTGAGAATGTTGGGGATCAGCGTTCTGTCCTGACGAATCCTGGCCTCGCCCTTCCAGCCGAGGCCCAAGCCAGCGCTACCTCAACTTCTGAACCACCTCAGGGGGATGCGCCAGTGGTCGCCGAGTCCCCGGGGCCTGCGCCCGACAACCAGCAGCCGAACTCGGGAAGCGGAAGCTAGGAGACCCCGGGGTCTACCACCGCATCGAGTTAGTTCGTCGCTGGCCGAGTCTCGAAACGAACAGTGAGTTGAGCGAGCACTTCCAACTCGCCCGACTCCATCGCGAGCCCTCCTTGAACACCGCCTGAGGCGCGGGAGAACATCATGTCCATATGCGGCTGCTGTTGGGAGGGCGAGGAGAGTGGCGCGTCGGACGCCTCAAGCACTCCGAGGATCTCCAGTTGTAGTCCCGAAGCGAAGTCCTCGGCGCGAGCTTGAGCGTCCAAGGCGGCGGCCCTTCTGGCTTGGGAGTGCACAGGGTGGTCTGAGCTGATCGTCCAATTTGGTCCAGAGATTGTGGATTCTGGAACCCGAACTGCAATGGATTCGCATAAAGCGGCGACGATCGAGATGTCCTCCACGGTGATACTCGTGGTGGCCACGCCCCGGTATCCCATGCGCTCCTCTCGGTCGTTGATCCACCGCGTTACGGCTTCGACCCGAACGCCTGTCGTCGCGATCGACTGTGACGGGATCGAGCTCTCCTTCAGTACCTCAGCAAGTTCCGACGTTGCCGACGCAACAAGTGAGAACGCCTTCGCCTGATGAGGATGTTCCAGCGTGTTCGTGACCGAAAGTCGCGCAAGGTTCGGGGTGACAGTCTGCCGCCCAATTCCTGTGGTGGTAATCGTTGCCATGTGCGCCTCCCGTGTCGGACCAGATTGGCACAGCGAAGAGGCGCACTTGCATCGGCTGATCGCGCAGGGACTGCGCCGAGGCCTACTCTGGAGAGGTGAATCCGCCCCCTGAGCACGAACGCGACCTTGCAGACCATCCACCCAGTGGCGGCTCGCGGGACAAGGTTGAGGACGCAGTGAGGCTTCTGGGCAGTTCCGATCCTGTCGGCGTCTATCGCTCGGTTGCGGCACTAGCAAGAGGCGGTCACGGAGCGTTACTGCAGCCGTTTCCCTACTCGCCAGACCTTCCCTTTCACCAACCCCCGTGTGTGGAGGTCGAGCCAGCGCAAACCTCTGGAGACACGCTGAGGCTCTATGGCCACGCGGCGTACCCAGCGTTTGACTCGCATCTTGTCGCTTCGATGTCGAGCCCGTCGCTTGACCATCTCTGGACCTCGGTGTTTCACCTGCTGGTGGGGGAGGGCCGCAACGTCGCGATCGTTACGAATCACGGCCAGATCGTCGATATCGCGCTGGTGGTGGGGGCGTTCACTCTCGCTATGTGCGCTGAGGAGCGGTCATTTGGCGTGCTCGGCGAGCAGATAGATATCAATACACTCGTTCCCCGATGCAACCTGATGCTGTCGAAGATGGTGGCCACAACACAGGTATTTGGTCTTCCGACGCCTGAGGTCCTTCAGTCGGTGTGCCGATGCTTCTTCTCGGTGCCTCAGACGGCTTCTCGTCGCAGGGTGAAGCTGGATCCGCAGCTGGCCCGTGCGAACAACATCGTGATGCGTGAGCACCTCGAGGAGCGCTTAGCACTGGGTGGACAGGTACTGGCGATGGCAGCGAGTGGCAGCCAAGATATTTCGCTCGCAGCCGGACTTGTTCAAAAGGTACGCACGACATGGCGCCAACGTCGCGGTGAGGATCCTGGAGAGTCGCCAAGTCTGCATCTGCAGCCGCTCTACAACGGCACCATTAATCTGATGTTGACCTGCGAGTATGTGGTGCCAGTGGCGATCTCGCTCGATAGTAGGCATCCAGCATGTTCAGTTGGAGGCCTCACTCGGGTTCGGGACGCCGAGGATTGCCACCACGTGATGCAGTGGATCGCTCAAGCGCATCAGGAATCCACAGGAATTTCGACGGTGTACCACGAACACGAAGATGATCTCCTCACCCAGGTGCGAGCTGTGCTTCGGTAACAAGGCGGGCTCGGTTGGGTCCGGCCGGACTCTCCAGCTACGGTGGTCACGCAGTTTGGCCCTCGTAGCTCAGTCGGATAGAGCGACCGCCTCCTAAGCGGTAGGCCGCCGGTTCGATTCCGGCCGAGGGCACCAAACCACTGGCATCCTCCACAATCGACCTCATGACAGTGACACTCGATCTCGCCGGGTACTTCCCATCGAAGCCGCCCGATCGGTCACTATGTCCCGTTCGTGTTTGGCCCGGGTGTTTCGTCGCAGTCGGAACGAGGCAGGTTTGCTGCGGTCGGGGCTGATGCATTCCACCGTCAAAGGTGGCGAGGAAGCGGAGGCACGCGCAGCAACCTGGCAGAGATCTCCATCGGTGATCTGTCGAAACCGATGACACCCCGCAGGGATGATACCGAAATGGAAACGGTCTCCTTGGGAAACACGACCCGATGATCAGACTT
>DORQ01000134.1:3049-6947 GCA_003514205.1 Acidimicrobiaceae bacterium | reverse complement strand
ACGGCGACAACCTGCACGCGCTCAAGGCGTTGGTGCCATCGTTTTCGGGCAAGGTGAAGGTCATCTACATCGACCCGCCATACAACACCGGCAATGACTTCGTCTACGAGGATGACTTCGCCGAGTCGACGCTCGCGTACTTGGAGCGCTCCGGGCAGCAGCTTGACTCGGGTGAATGCCTCGTCGCGAACCAGGAGGCTAACGGACGGTTCCACTCCGACTGGCTCAGCATGATGTATTCGCGTCTGAAGCTCGCACGCACGCTCCTCGCTCCCGACGGGGCGATCTTCGTCTCCATTGATGATCACGAACGCGACAGCCTCAAGCAGCTCATGGACGAGGTCTTTGGCGCACGCTGCTTCGTCAGCGCCGTGATCTGGCGCAAGAAGGCATCCCCAGATGCACGTTCGACCATTGGTGCCGTCCACGACTATCTCCTCTGCTACGTACGGGATGCTGAACAGCCCAAGGCTGCCATTGGCAAGATGGCGCTCAGCGACGCAAGAGTGGCGGCCTACACCAACCCTGACGATGATCCTCGCGGCCCCTGGGCATCTGTTGACATGACGGGCATGACCGGAAGGGCGACCAAGGATCAGTACTTTGAGGTCACGCTTCCGAGCGGTCGAGTAATACGGCCGCCCGAGGGACGTTCTTGGGGGTTGGTCGAGAGGACATTTCAGGAGCTCCGCAATGACAATCGCATCTGGTTTGGACGTGACGGAAACAACGTTCCACGGATCAAGCGATTCCTTGCCGAGGCAGAAGGTCAAACAGTCCCGAGCTACTGGGATTTCAGCGAGGTGGGCAGCAACGAGGAAGCAACAACTGAAGTCACGAACCTGTTCGAGGGACTTCGAGCCTTTGACACCCCGAAACCTGTTCGTCTCATGCGCCGCCTTCTTGAGATCGCCACCCGTCCGTCTTCTCACGACATCGTTCTTGACTTCTTTGCGGGCTCGGCCTCTATGGCTGAGGCGGTCATGCGAGCCAACGGCGACGACGGAGGTAATCGGCGCTATGTGATTGTGCAGATTGCAGAGGCAACGAACCCGAGGTCCGACGCAGCGCCGATGTACAAGACCGTTGCCGCAATCTCTCGCGCCAGACTCGAACGAGTCCGCCAACAGATTGCTGAGCAACTGAGCACCGGAAGCCTTGACATCGGTTTCCGAGCCTTCCGCATCGACTCGACAAACATGGTGGACGTGAGGGCGAGCTCGGACGAGCTTGGCCAGAGCGAGCTTGATGGTCTGATCAGCAGCGTGAAGCCCGACCGTACGGGCGAAGACCTGTTGTTCCAGGTTCTTCTCGACTGGGGTTTGGAACTCACGATGCCGATCAAGAAGGAGACTCTCGATGGCTTCGAGGTGTACGACGTTGAGGAGGGTGCGTTGATCCTGTGCACACGTCCGCGTGAGGGCCACGATTCCTCTCTCTCTCTCTCTCTCTCTCTCTCTCGGGCTGCCGCAGCCATCGCGGAACGTCATCCGCTTCGTGTCGTGTTCCTGGACGAAGACTTCGCGGACGACGCGGAGCGCATCAACGTCGGGCAGGTGTTCAGTGAACGCTCGCCACACACTGAGGTCAAGACCATATGACCGTCACTCGCTGGTCGGTGGTGCGTGATGGAGAAGCGCACCCTGCACACACCCGACCTCACCGCTCGAAACATCGAGCGGATCGCCGACCTGTTCCCGCAGGTCGTCACCGAATCAGCAGATGCGGAGGGCAACGTGACCCTCGCAGTTGACTTCGACCTCCTCCGACAGGAACTCTCCGACCACATCGTTGAAGGGCCACAGGAGCGGTACCGGCTCGATTGGCCCGGCAAGCGTGCCGCAGCCTTCGCGGCGAACGCGCCGATCGCCAAGACTCTGCGTCCGATGCGTGAGGAGTCGGTGGACTTCGACACCACGAAGAACCTCTTCATCGAAGGCGACAACCTCGACGCACTCAAGCTGCTCCAAGAGTCGTACCTCGGCAAGGTCAAGCTGATCTACATCGACCCGCCCTACAACACCGGCAACGACTTCGTCTATAACGATGACTTTGCCGAGTCAGTCGAGGAGTACCTGGTTCGATCCGGTCAGATGGGCGACTCCGGCGCACGGCTAACGGCTAACGCCGAGTCCAACGGTCGATTCCACTCTGACTGGCTGAGCATGATGTACCCGCGCCTCAAGTTGGCAAGGAACCTCCTAGCCGAAGACGGCCTCATCTTCATCAGCGTTGACTCGCACGAGGTACACAACCTGACAAAGATCTGTGACGAGGTGTTCGGGTCGGGAAGCCACAAGAACACGATCGCCGTCCGGCGCGGGATCAAGAACGTCCAAGCCCAGTTCGAAGATGTGAGCGCGCTATCGCAAGGACATGAGTATGTACTGATGTACGCGCGTAGTGGAGCGGTCCGTCTGCCGAAGCTGTCCCTTGCTCATGTGGAATCGAAGTCAGGAAAGTGGGACACCTTCTGGCGAGGAACCGACCGCCCCACGATGCGGTACGAACTCTTCGGCTCTACGCCCGCCTCGGGGCAGTGGCGTTGGGAGGAAGGTCGGGCGAAGGAAGCGGTTCAGAACTACGAGACATACCTCGCTCAGCACTCCAACCACATCAGCCTGGATGACTACTACCTCGACCATCTGACTGCGACGAACGTCAAGCTCAACTTCGTGCGCCAGAACGGCGATGCCGTGGTCCAGTACTACGTGCCACCGAGTGAGGGAAAGTTGCTCAGCGACAACTGGATGGACCTTACCCTGAGCGGCAACGAGACCGATGAGTTTGATACTGAGAAGAGTGTGGCGCTCCTGTCGCGGATCATTGGATGGGCAACCCGTCACGATGACGTTGTGATGGACTTCTTTGCAGGCTCAGGGACTACGGGCCACGCGGTGTTCGCGGTGAATCAAGCCGATGGTGGCCAGCGGCGGTTCATTCTGGTTCAACTACCCGAGCGGATCGCCGGGCAGGAGGGAACCTCGATCTCGGAAGTCACACGCGACCGGTTGAAGAAGGCCGGTGCCCCTCGCGCGGCTCTTGGGACAGACACTGGATTCCGTGCGTTGTGCGTCGACTCGACGAACATGTATGACACGTCCGCGCATGCGGACGAGCTTGGCCAGGGCGAGCTTGACGGTCTGATCAGCAGCGTGAAGCTTGACCGTACGGGCGAAGACCTTCTGTTCCAGGTCCTTCTCGACTGGGGCCTGGAACTCACGATGCCGATCAAGAAGGAGACCATCGATGGCTTCGAGGTGTACGACGTTGAGGAGGGTGCGTTGATGCTGTGTACACGCCCGCGTGAGGCGCGCGATTCCTCTCTCTCTCTCTCTCTCTCTCTCTCTCGGGCTGCCGCAGCCATCGCGGAGCGCCAGCCGTTACGTGTCGTGTTCCTCGACGAAGACTTCGCGGACGACGCGGAGCGCATCAACGTCGGGCAGGTGTTCAGTGAACGCTCGCCACACACTGAGGTCAAGACCATATGACCGTCGCTCGCTCATCGGTGGTGCGTGATGGAGAAGCGCACCCTGCATACCCCCGACCTCACCGCTCGCAGCATCGAGCGGATAGCCGAACTGTTCCCGCAGGTGATCACCGAGTCCCGCGACCCGGAGGGCAACGTGACCCTCGCAGTTGACTTCGATCTCCTCCGACAGGAACTCTCCGACCACGTCGTTGAAGGGCCACAGGAACGGTACCGGCTCGATTGGCCAGGCAAGCGCGCCGCCGCCTTCACGGCGAACGCGCCAATTGCCAAGACCCTCCGCCCGGTTCGCGAGGAGTCTGTGGACTTCGATAACACGAAGAACCTCTTCATCGAAGGCGACAACCTGGACGCCCTCAAGCTGCTCCAGGAGTCGTACCTCGGCAAGGTGAAGCTGATCTACATCGA
>DORQ01000134.1:0-2925 GCA_003514205.1 Acidimicrobiaceae bacterium | reverse complement strand
TGAAGCTGATCTACATCGACCCGCCCTACAACACCGGCAACGACTTCGTCTACGAGGATGACTTCGCGGAGACGAGTGCTGACTATCTTCAACGATCCGGTCAGATGTCTGACACTGGTGACCGATTGATGGCGAACACTGAGGCAAATGGGCGCTTCCACTCGGACTGGCTCAGCATGATGTATCCGCGTCTCAAACTTGCGCGCAACCTCCTCGCGGAGGATGGCCTGATCTTCATGAGCATCGACTCTGGAGAGGCCGCCTCTCTACGCAAACTGGGTGACGAAGTATTCGGTGAGAGCAACTTCGTGGATGCACTCGTCTGGCAGAAGAAGGTGAGCCCTTCAAACGACTCCCAGTTCTTCAGCAATGATCACGAGACGATTCTCGTATATGCGCGACGAAAGAATCCCGGTGTCGTGGAAAGACTGGAACGCAACGATCAGCACAACAAGTACTACACGAATCCGGACGGTGACCCCAGAGGCCGCTGGAACTCCGTGGTGGCAACTTCAAACAAGACAGCCGCTGAACGACCGAACCTCTACTATCCGATCCTCAGCCCGAGCGGTGAAGAGGTATGGCCACCGAGGACTGCGTCTTGGAAGTACTCCCGCGAGACGATGCAAGCGTTGATCGCTGATGACCGCCTTTACTGGGGGGCGGATGGGCGATCAGCAATGCCCCGTATTAAGAAGTTCCTTTCTGAGGCCGGGAAAGTCGTGCCTAGAAACGTGCTCGGCCATCAGGACTATGGAAGTACCCAACTGGGAGCCAGCGAATTCCGAGAGTTGATGGGCGACGTCCCGTTCGACTATCCAAAGCCTTCCAAGCTGATCGAGGGGTTACTGGCGCTCTCCCCAGTGAGCTCCGAGCCGACGATCGTCCTCGACTTCTTCGGAGGGTCAGGAACAACCGGGCAGGCCGTGATGCAGGCATGCGCACGCGATGGTTCCCAACGACAGTTCATCCTCATCCAGCTCCCCGAGATGTCCCCAGACGCAAGTTCCGACTCTGGGCTCCAGACGATTGCGGACATAGCGCGCGAACGGCTGCGTCGGGCAGGTCGATCCGTCCTCAGCTCCGCGGGTATGTCAGCAGGCACCATCGATGTGGGCTTCCGTTCCTTGCACGTCAGTAGCACCAGCAAGACTGATGTCCTGAGAACCGCGGACGCCACGGATCAGCTGGGGCTGGATGGTCTGGAGCCAAGTATCAAGTCCGACCGCTCCGGAGAGGATTTGCTCTTTCAGGTACTCCTCGACTGGGGTCTGGAACTTTCGTCGCCAATCGAGCGTGAGGCGGTTGACGGCCGAGAGGTTTTCTCGGTGGACGGCGGCGCGCTGATCGCCTGCTTCGCGGAGTCTGTGTCTCCGGAAACCGTGCGAAGGATCGCCGAGCGTGGCCCGCTTCGCGCGGTCTTCCGTGATGATGCGTTCGAGTCCGATGCCGCGCGAATCAACGCCGAGCAGGTGTTCCGCGAGGTGTCGCCCGCGACCGAGGTAAGGACTATTTGATGTCTGCAAGTAGCACCGGTGGGACATGGGCGGTATCGGACTTCTTGTCCGAACGGGAACTGGCTATCTCCGCCTCCGATCCATCGACTTTTTACCAGGAACTGGACGAGGTCTTAGGGAGCCTCTCAATACACGCGCATACTGCGTTTGGCTCAGAACTCGATGACCAACCGGCAGGCGAGACCTGTTTCTTTAGGGGGCAGTCTTCAGCTACTTGGGGGCTGAGCTCGTCTCTATATCGATTGTATGAGGATCGGTTTGCGAGCGGATATGTTTCGGAAGCGGCCGAGCAGGCCCTCGCCAACGCAGAGCGTCAGGTATTAGAGACAGCGCGAGCGAACGGGATTGTGCGAGGGCTAACCGGCCTTGAGCGGTTGACAATATTGCAGCACCATGGCGCGCCGACTCGACTTGTTGACGTTTCAACTGACTGGAGGGTTGCACTCTACTTTGCATGCGAAGAGCGCGATGCTGAAGACGGCCGGTTATTTGTCATATCCACTTGCCCGAAGCGCTGGACCGACTTCCGCAAGCCGCTGAATGACGATCAATCGCTCGTTTGGTGGGATAAGCGGCGCTTGAAAGGGCTCGACTGGAAACAATCTGTCTGGCCTGTGCTGTTGCCATTTACTGACTCGCGCATGGTTGCTCAGCGCGGGTATTTCCTGGTCGGCGGCTTAACGTCGGATCGCGGCGGACACCACTTCTATCATGGTCGCTCCAAGAAGAATGCCCCCCTAAGTAACGCCGAGATGAGGCGCGTGTCCTCTCTTGCAATCGAATTTCCGAATGTCTTCGATAGTCTCGGTCTGCAAGCCGCGACTCAGAAGTTTCTCAAGAGGCGGCCGAAATCAAAATGGACGGCCTCCGCCATAACCATTCGCATCCCAGCGAGTATCAAGCCAGGTATCCGGGGACTGCTGGCAAAGCAAGGCGTCTCGCGGGACGACATTTACCCTCCTGTCGCAGAGACAACTCGACTCCTCAAACATGTAGCGGCTGAGTGAGGGGCTGAGGAACGACATGACCCTGACGAACGACGAACTCACCCAACTTCTGGGCCGGCTGCTGGCCGGTTGGGAGAACGAGGTTGTCGAGTTCAAGGAGGCTGCGCGCCAGTTCTCCGCGGACAAGACAGGTGAGTACGTCTCGGCGCTGAGCAACGAGGCGAACCTACGCGGACTCGCGTCGGGATGGCTCGTCTTCGGCGTCTCGAACGCTCGGCAGGTTGTGGGCACGACCCATCTCATTGATGTGCAGCAGCGCCAGACCTTGAAGCACCACATCCATCAGTCCATCGACCAAGGACTGACTCTCCGCGAGGTCTACGAGGTCATGATCTCGGGCAAGCGAGTGGTGCTTCTGGAAGTGCCTGCGGCACCCCGCGGCATCCCGATCTCGTGGAAGG
>DORQ01000347.1:4064-4471 GCA_003514205.1 Acidimicrobiaceae bacterium | reverse complement strand
TGTCGCCGCCACCGATGATGACCACGTGCTTTCCGCCCGCGTGAATGGCGACGTCATCTGGGGAACAGTCGCCTTCCTGGGCCATGTTCGCCAGCGGGAGGTACTCCATCGCCTGATAGACCCCCACAAGCTCCCGCCCGGGAATGGGTAGGTCTCGTCGATCGGTCGCACCGATGGCAAGGAGGATGGCATCGAAATCCTCGTGGAGCTCGGACAACGGCACGTTGACGCCGACCTCTGAATTGACTCGGAACTCGGTACCCTCGGCCCGCATCTGCGCGAGTCGGCGGTCGAGGTGTCGTTTCTCCATTTTGAATTCTGGAATGCCGTATCGGAGAAGGCCTCCAATGCGATCGGCTCGTTCGAATACCACCACGTGGTGCCCGGCCCGAGTGAGTTGCTGCGCT
>DORQ01000347.1:0-3953 GCA_003514205.1 Acidimicrobiaceae bacterium | reverse complement strand
GGCCCGAGTGAGTTGCTGCGCTGCAGCCAGCCCTGCTGGTCCAGAGCCAATGACTGCAACCGACTTATCGGTAGTGATGCTGGGCCGGATTGGAGTGACCCAACCTTGTTCCCACGCGTGGTCGATGATGCTGACCTCGACGAGTTTGATCGTGACAGGGTCCTGGTTGATTCCGAGCACACAGGCCCCCTCGCAGGGAGCCGGACACAATCTGCCAGTGAATTCTGGGAAGTTGTTGGTCGCGTGGAGTCGCTCGATTGCTTCGCGCCACCGATCCTTGTAGACGAGGTCGTTCCAGTCAGGAATGATGTTGCCCAGCGGGCAGCCGTTGTTGCAGAAGGGAATCCCGCAATCCATGCAGCGACTTGCCTGCTCCTGCAGGTCTGCCTGGGCGAACGGCTCGTACACCTCCTTCCAATCACGAAGACGTACGGGAACGGGGCGGGATTGCGGTGTCTGTCGACCAAACTCCAAGAATCCAGTTGGCTTACCCACGAGCGGCCTCCATGATTGCTTCGTCGATGTCTGTGCCAGCCGCGACTGCAGCCGCAGTCGCCTCAAGCACCTTTCGATAGTCCTTTGGCATGACCTTTCGGAAATGGCCAAGTGCATCGTTACCAGCGTCCAAGATCGCCCGGGCCACAGAGGAATCTGTTTCGGCCCAGTGCACGCGTAACGTGGATTGGAGGAACTCCACATCCTCGTCCTCGAGAGCTTCGAGTGACACCATTTCGGGGTTGAGGCGAGTGGCGAACGTCTCCTCAGGATCGAACACGTAGGCGATGCCACCCGACATTCCGGCGCCGAAGTTTCTGCCGGTCGCGCCAAGCACAATCACCCTGCCACCGGTCATGTATTCACATCCGTGGTCACCAACTCCCTCGACCACGGCAGTGGCGCCGGAGTTTCGAACGCAGAAGCGCTCGCCAACCCTGCCGCGAAGGAGGAGCTGGCCACCAGTTGCGCCATAGCCGATGACATTTCCCGCAATGATGTTCTCTTCAGCAGCGAAGGTCGTGTCGCCGCCAGGTCGGACAATGACCCGCCCTCCCGACAGCCCTTTGCCCACATAGTCGTTGGCATCACCTTCAAGCCTCAGAGTGATCCCCGAGGGAAGGAACGCTCCGAACGAGTTACCTGCAGAGCCGACGAAATCAACCTGAATGGTGTCCTCGGGCAGGCCGGTCCCACCGTATTTCTTGGTCACCTGGTGACCGAGCATGGTCCCAACCGTGCGATTCACATTGCGAATCAGGTGGCGGAGACGGACTGGCGTTCCATCTTCGAGCGCGGGGGTGGCCCCCTCAATGAGGCGGAGATCCAGTGAGTGCTGCAGGCCATGATCTTGTTGGCCCACGTTGTGTCGTGCCGCACCTTCGGCAATCTCAGGAAGGTGCAGAATCGGAGATAGATCAAGCCCTGATGCTTTCCAGTGGTTGATGGCCTCTTCGACTTCGAGCAGTTCGACATGGCCGACTGCTTCGAGCAAGGTCGCGAATCCAAGCTCTGCGAGGAGCTCGCGAACCTCCTCAGCGATGAACAGCATGAAGTTCTCAACGAATTCTGGGGTGCCACTGAACCGCTTGCGCAATTCGGGGTTTTGGGTTGCGACTCCCACGGGGCAGGTATCGAGGTGACACACGCGCATCATCACGCAGCCTGAAACCACCAGCGGCGCGGTTGCGAACCCGAACTCCTCCGCTCCGAGCAGCGCTGCAATCATCACGTCTCGCCCAGTTTTGAGCTGGCCATCGGCCTGGACCACGATTCGGTCGCGCAGGTTGTTGAGTAGCAGTGTTTGCTGGGTCTCTGCGAGGCCGAGTTCCCAGGGTGCACCAGCGTGCTTGAGGGAGGTCAGGGGCGAGGCGCCAGTTCCGCCATCGTGGCCCGAGATGAGGACCACATCGGACTTCGCCTTCGCAACGCCAGCAGCAACAGTGCCGACCCCGACCTCAGCCACCAATTTCACGTGCACACGGGCGGAGGGGTTGGAGTTCTTGAGGTCGTGAATGAGCTGTGCCAGATCCTCAATGGAATAGATGTCGTGGTGAGGCGGCGGGCTGATGAGGCCCACGCCGGGCGTGGAATGCCGAGTCTTCGCCACCCAGGGATAGACCTTGTGACCAGGGAGTTGGCCACCTTCGCCGGGCTTGGCCCCTTGGGCCATCTTGATCTGGAGATCATCGGCGTTGGTGAGGTATTCCGAGGTCACGCCAAAGCGTCCTGAGGCGACCTGTTTGATCGAGGAGCGTTTGGAATCGCCGTTGTCCATGGTGAGGAACCGCTCCGGGTCCTCACCGCCCTCACCAGTATTGGACTTCGCTCCAAGTCGGTTCATCGCAATCGCCAACGTCTCGTGGGCCTCTGCGGAAATCGATCCATACGACATTGCTCCAGTGGAGAATCGCTTCACGATTTCCGAAGCTGGCTCCACCTGGTCGAGCGGTATGGCTTGGCGTTCGCCGGTGCGGAACCGGAACAATCCACGGAGCGTGGCAAGGTGTTCGGACTGGTCGTTCACCAGCGCTGTGTATTCCTTGAATACCTTGTACTGCCCAGTTCGAGTGGCGTGCTGGAGCTTGAAGACAGTCTTGGGGTTGAAGAGGTGATACTCCCCTTCCCGGCGCCATTGGTATTCGCCGCCATACTCCAGGTCGCGATGGCTGAGCTCATCGGGACGGTCTGGATAGGCATTGTGGTGTCGTCGGCGCACAGACTCAGCAATCTCGTCGAGCCCGATCCCACCGATTCGGCTGACCGTGCCGGTGAAGTACTCGTTCACCAGTTCGGGGCCCAAACCAATGGCTTCGAATATCTGAGCGCCGGTGTATGAGGCAACGGTCGAGATGCCCATCTTGGACATGACTTTCAGGATGCCTTTGGCGCTTGCCTTGATGTAGTTCTTGACCGCTTGGTCAAATTCCACTCCGGTAAGGGCGCCAGTTCGGAGGCGATCCTCGATCGAGTCGAATGCAAGGTATGGGTTGATCGCTGCGGCGCCGTAACCGAGGAGCAGGCAGAAGTGATGGATCTCTCGAGCATCACCTGTTTCGATCAGGAGTCCGACCTGGGTTCTGTTCTTCTCTCGAAGGAGGTGGTGATGGACTGCTGCGGTGAAAAGAAGCGATGGAATTGGCGCGAGTTCCTCGGTGGAACGCCAATCAGAGAGGATCAACATGTTGTAGCCCTCGGCGATTGCCTCCGAGGCCTCAGTTGTGATGCGTGCCAGGGCTGCTCGAAGGCCGGCCCCGCCTTCGGCGACTGGATACAAACATGAGATCCGCTTGGTGGAGAACCCCAGGTTGAGTTCCCCGATGTGTTCCAGTTTCGCCAGGGAATCATTGTCGAGAATTGGGTGCTCGATCTCGATAAGTCGCGCGCTTGAGGGCTGCGGGTCAAGCAGGTTTCCCTCGGGTCCGATGACTCGCTTCACGGAGGTGACCAGCTCTTCGCGGATGGCGTCGAGCGGCGGGTTCGTCACCTGGGCGAACAGCTGCGCGAAGTAGTCGAACAGCAATCGAGGACGGTTTGAGAGCACGGCCAACGGCGTATCGGTGCCCATGGAGCCAAGCGCCTCGTAGCCTGACCGGGCCATTGGATCCATGAGGATGCGGAGCTCCTCATGGGTGTAGCCAAAGGTCTGTTGCTCACGAAGCGTGTCGGAGTGAGATTCGGTGATGTGTGAGACCTGGGGCAGATCCTCGATCTTGATGAGGTTGTCATCAATCCATTGCTGGTAGGGGTGCTCTGCTGCGAGTGTCGATTTGAGCTCCTCATCGCTCACGATGCGACCCTGCGCAGTGTCGATGAGGAACATCCGACCTGGTTGGAGCCGTCCCTTCTGAACGATGGTGGATTGGTCGATGGGAAGGGTTCCAACCTCTGAAGCCATGATCACGAGGCCGTCGTTGCAGACCCAATAGCGGCTTGGGCGAAGGCCGTTTCGGTCAAGA
>DORQ01000037.1:6955-7322 GCA_003514205.1 Acidimicrobiaceae bacterium | reverse complement strand
GGGCTCGGGCCGCAATCGGCACCTAGCCAGGGCCCGCCGCCGCCAGGCGCACAACCTGTGCCAAGACAACCAAGCGCAGCTACGACTGCGACCGCTTTCACCAACCGGCTGATTCTCACCCTGTAGTCCCCCGACTCTGAAAAGGTATCTATGTCATCGTGACACTATCCCTGCACAAGGCTGAATGGAAGCTCTTTCAAGGCAGTTCAACAAGAATCGCGCCCCCCCTCACCCCACCCATGTCCTCCGAGCCGAGGTCGACTCGGGGCGAGCGCAGGCGAGCGTGGGTTGAGAAGTCGTCAGCCGGTAGCCGAAACAGCCGAAACAGCCGAGACGGTGACATAGGTGTCGTTGTAGCGAACACCTC
>DORQ01000037.1:0-6852 GCA_003514205.1 Acidimicrobiaceae bacterium | reverse complement strand
AGGTGTCGTTGTAGCGAACACCTCCGCCAGCGTCAGTGAGAGTGTCATCAGTGAGAACATTCACGTTCGCGGCCTCGCCCCACCAACCCCATGGGATAGCGACAACCCCAGGGCGCACTCGCTCGCTGATCACCACCGGAAGTTCCAACGCACCCCGCTGGTTACCAACACGAACCAACTCACCCGCCTGCAATCCCAACCGCTCAGCGTCGGCCGCGCACAGATCAACACCCGGTGGAGTCTCCTTCGGGCCATGGTGCGCGGAGTAGGTCGAATTCAGGAACCTGGTGTGACGCTTTGGCGTCAGCAGCACGAAGGCCTCACCATCCAGATCGGGAATTGGCGGCGGCGAATAGGTGGGGAGCCGGCTGATCCCGATCTTCTCAAGGGCCGGATCGTCGAAGGCAACCTTGCCAGTTGCTGTTGGGAACGTTCCATCGCGATCCGGCCGCAGTGGACTGGGGAGATCGGGTCGCACCCAGCCGCGTTCGCGAAGTTCCGCAGTATCAATGCCACATACCGCCCGCTCAATCAGTTGCTCGTCGCTGCAGTCAAACAACTCGTCGGTGATGCCCATTGCGGCTGCTAATCGGCGGAACAGCTCCGTGTTGGCAACACTCTCACCTTGCGGCTCGATTGCGGGTTCGTTCCAACCGATGTTGACGTGACCCCACGAACCAACCACGTCGAGGTGCTCAATCTGGGTGGTCGCTGGGAACACAACATCGGCGTATCTAGCGGTATCAGTCATGAACTGCTCCGACACCACACAGAACAGATCCGATCGTTCCAACCCTCTGCGAATCGCGCCCGCATTGGGAAGCGAGATCACCGGGTTGGCGTTCCACACCATCAGTGCGTGAATGCCCAACTCCGGGTCAGTGAGGTGCTGACCGAGCTGCACCTCAGGAAGCGACCTCGTCTTGGGACGGCTGGAAGGATCGAACACCGAGTCGTTGAGAAAGGGTGCCGACCAGGACCCGATGGAACGAGCGACGCCACCACCTCGTTCACGCCAGGAGCCAATCAACATGGGCAGCAACGAGATTGTGCGGAAGAAGCTGGCGCCGTCGCGACTGTGCTCTGCTCCGATCAAGGTCCGGATGAAGGCCGGGCGAGTCGTGGCATACTCCCGTGCGAGCTGAATGATCACCTCAGGCTCAAGACCACATACCCCGCCCGCGCGCACTGGTGACCAGTCGGCCACGTGATCAACGAGCTGCTCAAATCCGGTGGTGTGCTCCGCCACAAAATCGGTGTCGACGAGGCCCTCGGCGATGATCACATTCATCATCGCCAACATCAGCGCAATATCGGTGCCCGGTAACGGTTGGATGAACCAGTCAGCCGACTCTGCAGTCATCGTTCGAACTGGGTCAATCACCACGATCTTCGCGCCGCGCTCGCGCGCCTTCTCCACGAAGGGCCACAGGTGACGATTGGTGAGCCTGGTGTTGGTGCCCCACAAAATCACGTACTTGGAATGCTCGAGATCCACCGGTTCAGCACCGAGAGGTAGACCATAGGCAAGGCTCATCCCGGCACCCGCTGTTGCGCCGCATACCGATCCGGTCATGCGGGTGGCGCCGAGATGCGCGAAGAACCGACGGTCGAGCGAACTCATCTGGATGAGCCCCTGGGTGCCAGCACTGGAATACGGCACAACCGCCTCGCCGCCGTAGGTATCGATCACTCGGCGGAGCTCGGTAGCAGCGAACTCAAGCGCCTCGGGCCAGGTCGCCTCCCGAAACTCCCCGCTACCTTTCGGGCCAGTGCGAATGAGTGGCGTGAGGATCCGATCCGGGTGGTAGACCCGATCGAGGTAGCGATTGACCTTCGGGCACAGCTCACCAACGGAGAACGGGTGGTCGGGATTGCCTCGCAGCGATACCGCCACCCCGCCCTCGTCCACAGTCGCGACCCATCCACAACTATCTGGACAGTCATGAGGACAGGTTCCGAGAACAGTGCGCATGGGATCAGTCGGCTATTGCGCTGCGGTGACCACGTTGATCATCCAACGGATCCCGAACTTGTCCATCAACATGCCAAAGGTGTCGCCCCACGGGGCCGTCTCAAAGGGTGCAAGCACCGTCGCACCATCGGAGAGCTTGTCCCAATACCCACGCAGCTCGTCGAGATTCTCGCCGCTCACCGCCACGCTGGCGCTGTAGCTCTCGCCTTCGGGATCATCTGAACCCATCAAGGTCATGTTGTCGGTGGCGACGAATTGGCTGTGTCCGACCAGGTTGTCTTGATCGGGGCTCTGAGCCATATTCATCTCTTTGTAGGTCTGAAGCGTGAGCTCGCCGCCAAAGGCCGCGTTGTAGAACTCCATTGCCTCGCGGGCGTTGCCACCAAAGGTGAGATAGGGGTTGAGCTTGCTGGCCATCAGGTTCCTCCGAATCGATCTGGGACATACACCTTAGGCGCCACCCGATCGGCCTGCAGTTGGGTTCCTCCCGCACTCGACTGAGATTGCCATCGGGGTGGCAACACCGCCAGCGTCACCCCAGCGCCTAGAGTTGAGCCTTGGTGAGCCGGGAAGTCTGGTCGGCGCCTCTCTGAGGACCCCCAACTTCAACCTAAGGCATCTCTTTTCATGATCCCCGACACCACGGCCAGCCCTTCGCGGGAAGGCCCGCAGCCACGGCCTATCCGGCCACTGGTCGACTTTCTTCAGGCCGAGTCAGCCGGTGCAGTCCTCCTCGCAGTTGCGGCAGTTACTGCCTTGATCTGGGCCAACTCGCCATGGTCCAACAGCTACGAACACCTCTGGAACACCGAGCTCGGCATACGACTCGGATCTGAGGATCTCACCCTCAGCCTCCGAGGGTGGATCAACGATGGGTTGATGGCGATCTTCTTTCTCGTCGTTGGTCTTGAGATCAAACGCGAACTCGTAGAGGGCGAACTCGCCAACCCGAGGCGGGCAGCGTTGCCAGCACTCGCCGCGCTCGGCGGAATGGCCGTACCCGCACTCATCTACGTCCTCGCCACCGCTGGCACCCCAGCCATCTCAGGCTGGGGAATCCCGATGGCCACCGATATCGCCCTCGCACTCGGCGTGCTTGGGGCTCTCGGCTCACGAGTGCCCTCCGCAGTGAAGATCTTCCTCCTGGCACTCGCGATCGTGGACGACATTGGGGCGATCATCGTCATCGCGCTCTTCTACTCCGACAAACTCGACCCCACCTACCTTGGCATTGCTGCCCTCATGATCGGTGCTGTGATTCTGTTGCGGTATCGCGGAATCACCGCAGTTGCTCCCTATGTTCTCTGTGGCCTGGCCCTGTGGTTTGCACTGCATGAGGGAGGAGTGCATTCCACCATCGCTGGAATCGCGATGGGGTTACTCGCACCGACCAAGCCTCACCTCACCCACGACATGATTGACTCGGCAGAGTTGGCGAACATTGACTCGGCGGAAAAAGCGCGTGAGACCGTCTTCCTCGCGAGGCAATCGGTGTCTGAGGTGGAATGGTTGGAACACAAGCTCCACCCATGGAGCAGCTTTGTGATTGTGCCTGTCTTTGCGCTCGCGAACGCCGGAGTGCAACTCAGCTCAACTGAGCTCAGCGCAGCGTTCAAGTCACGGGTTGCCCTCGGTGTAGGGGCCGGTCTCCTTCTGGGCAAGCCACTCGGGATTCTGCTGTTCACCTGGGTGGGATGTCGCCTCAAACTCGTCGAGCTTTCCCCGTCGATGGGATTCAAACACGTAGCCGCAGCGGGAACCCTCGGGGGCATCGGGTTCACCGTATCGCTGTTCGTTACCAGCTTGGCCTTCGAGGACGCCGACTATGTGAACCCAGCACGAATTGCGATTCTGCTCGCTTCGCTCATCGCCGGGGCGATCGGAGCACTCGCGTTTCTGAGCCTTCCGGCGCCTGACGGTGAGGAGTGAGACCTACTCGCCCAGTTCCTCGCCGCCCGGTTCCTCGCGGAGGAGCTCTTCAAGAAGCCCTCGTTCCGCACCAATCGTGGTCGAGTCGCCGTGCCCAGTGTGAACCACGGTCTCGTCACCGAGGGAGAGCAGTCGTTGCTGTATCGAGCGAAGGATCAACGGCCGCGAGCTGAAGCTTCGCCCCGTAGCGCCAGGCCCTCCACAAAAGAGCGTGTCGCCGCTGAACAGCAGGCTGCGCTCCTCATCCAAGAAGCAGCAACACCCCGGCGCGTGGCCTGGCGTGTGCAGGACCCGGAGCGTATGAGGCCCAACGAGGTGGATGTCACCATCGGCAAGATCGGCATCTGGTGCACGGTCGGGATACACCACCTCCCAGAGGTGGCGGTCAGCGGGATGCAAGGCGATGGGCGCGTCCACCACATCGGCTAACGCAGCAGCTGCATTGATGTGATCGTTGTGGCCATGGGTGCACAACACCGAACGCACGCGGCGCCCGCCGATCGCATCGAGAATCACGTTGTGATCATGGGCAGCATCCACGACGATGACCTCGCTGTCATCCCCGATCAGCCACACGTTGTTGGTCACCTCGAAGTCTTCGCCATCGAGGCTGAAAATGCCGTCAGTTGTTACCAGTTCAGCGGGCACTACATCACCACCACACTGCGGAGCACTTCGCCGCGTTCCATCTTGTGAAACGCCTCCTCAACCTCGTCGAGATCAATCTGCTCAGAGATGAACTGGTCGAGCGGCAACCGACCCTGCAGGTAGAGATCAATCAACATAGGGAAGTCTCGCTCGGGTAGACAGTCGCCATACCAGGAGCTCTTCAATGCTCCACCTCTGCCAAACACCTCAATGAATGGAAGCTCCAGCGTCATGTCTGGCCGAGGAACGCCAACCAAAACCACCGTCCCCGCAAGATCGCGAGCCTCAAAGCATTGCCGGTAGACCTCGGGATGGCCAACTGCGTCGATGCACACATCGGCCCCAAACCCACCGGTGGCAGCCTGAATCGCGGCGACCGGGTCGGTCTCTGAGGAATTCACGCAATGAGTCGCACCAAACTCCTTCGCCCACGCGAGTTTGCGATCATCAACATCCACGGCCACCACCACCGAAGCCCCAGCGAGCACGGCACCAGCGATTGCGGCGTCGCCGACTCCACCGCACCCGAACACTGCGACCGAGTCCCCACGTTGCACACCACCCGTGTTCATTGCGGCGCCAAGTCCAGCCATCACTCCGCAGCCGAGAAGGCCGGCAACCGATGGGGAACTCGCAGGATTCACCTTGGTTGCCTGCCCGGCAGCCACCAGCGTCTTCTCACAAAACGCCCCAATCCCAAGCGCTGGCGACAGTTCCGTGCCATCGAGCAACGTCATCTTCTGGGTTGCGTTATGTGTGTTGAAACACAGATGCGGCCGACCACGCTTACAGCTTCGACACTGCCCACACACGGCTCGCCAGTTGAGAACAACGAAATCCCCCACCTCAACGTTGGTGACGCCTTCGCCGACCAGCTCGACCAGTCCGGCCGCTTCATGGCCCAACAGGAACGGAAACTCGTCGTTGATGCCACCCTCGCGATAGTGCAGATCGGTATGGCAGACCCCGCACGCCTGGATGGCAACAACCACCTCACCAGGACCCGGGTCGGGAACGAGGATCTGCTGCAGGCTGACCGGCTCGCCCTTCGCCATTGCCACGATTCCAGATACTTGTTGCGCCATCGTTTGTCCCTTTTCTTCCGTGCCGCAACGCGGCTCAGCGGCTTCATTCTGTCAGCTCTGAGGAGGCTCGGGGAGAGGTACTACCAGCTACCGCCGCCACCACCGCCGAACCCCCCGCCCGAGAACCCGCCACCAAATCCGCTACCACCCGAGGATGCACCGCCCGCCGAGGATGGCGCCGCAGCGGCCATCGTGCCAGTGGATTGCGTCGTGAACGAACCCATCGCCCAACCGAAGCGGATCGGGTCATAGCCATAGGGACTCGTGTACCAGGTGCCCAGGCCCATGTCCTCGGGAGTGAGTCCCAAATCGGCGAAGGTTTTCGCCCACCGTTCGGTGCACCCAAACACGATCGCGTATGGCAGGTAGGTAGCGAACAGGTGCTTGTGTTCGGCGAAGTTCTGTCGTTCGCCCTCGCCAGCATCAAAGAGCTCTTTGAACCCCCGAGTGCGGCCCAGCATTGCCGAGCCTCGCGCAGTTCGTGCCGGGAAATACCGAGAGGCCCCAATCAACACAAGCCCGACCAGAGGGATCGGCACAGCAATCAATCCGAAATGGGTGAACTTGGCCGCCAGAAACACACAGCCAGCACCCAACAGCACCATGACCAGCCCAAAGCTATTCCAGCGCGCTCGCACGCGATCGGGGCGAGTTGCGAACCAGCCAAGGCCAACCACGTCGTCGTACAACGCAGATTCAACCAACGCGAGTCGTTCAGCGAACTTGGTCTTTAGTTCAGACAAACGCTGCGTAGGCCCATCGCGAAACAACGAGTCGAGCAGAGTTCGTTCCGCCGAACTGAGCGTGTGGCCCTCAGGAGAGGAATTGGTTCCGCGGAGCTTGACCAGCTGAAAGTCGCCCTCTGATCGACCCAACCCAAAGGTTCCCGCAGAGGCCGGCTCCAACTCGTCAATCCGCAGCCACCCGTGCACTGCGAGATCCACAATCATTGCGGAAACGTCCAGCGGGTTCGCTTGCTCGTCCCACAACGTGCCCATATGTCCGGGGCGAACCCCTTCAGGAGGCACAAACTCCACTGGGTCGATTGGCTTGTCGAACAGCGGAATCGGAGCCTCGCTGCCATCGCCACCACCGAAGGCGGCATCAACAGCCGAACCGCTGTAACGGCGATCACGGCCGTTACGCCACGCAAGCCAACTCACTCCCGCGACGCCGAGCCCAAGCAGACCCCCACCCAGCCCGCCCGTGGCTGGA
>DORQ01000227.1 GCA_003514205.1 Acidimicrobiaceae bacterium | reverse complement strand
CGTCTGCGGCTGCTCGCAGGGCATCAAGGTCGAGTTTGCTCATCTGCATCATTGCCTCAGTCGCACGGCCAGCACGCTCAGGGTCCGGATCGCCCAGGATCTCCCCAAGCTGATTCGGAACCACCTGCCAGGAAAGCCCGAACCGGTCTTTCAACCAGCCACAGCGCCCCTCCTCACCACCTGCGCTGAGTGCTGCCCAGTAGTGGTCAACCTCAGGCTGGCCCTCGCACGGCACGACGAGCGAGACAGCTTCGGAGAACGTGAACATCGGTCCGCCGTTGAGCGCCTGGTACGGGCGACCCATGAGCGTGAACATCACCATGAACGGTGCATCCTCGGATCCAGCTACTCCGTCAATCCGCGAATCGGGAAACAGCGACACATAGAACTCAGCAGCTTCGAGGCCGTTGTTGTCGAACCAGAAACAGGGCGTGATTGTTTGAGCAGTCATATCGTCGAACATACCAACCGGAGGCCATGCCCGGGCACCCATCTGGTCAACCACCGTGAGCTCCCACCGGGGTCGGCGAGTCTGCTACCGGGGTAGGGTCCGTCGTTATCGGGATTCGAAGGGGCACCGTATTCGAACAGGGCGCTACTACCGCCGCAGAAGCCCCAATCGCGCTTGACACCGGGGCGTCAAGGCTCTTCCAGACGTCAGTAGCCGAGGACGCCAACCACGCCTGGCTCTCATCCCCATCGGGCTCGACTGGAAGAGTCGCGACCCGTCCTAGATCGTCAGTCGGGTCGGAGGTCATGTGGCTAGCGTCCCGGCCGGCTTATTGCGAACAACCGCACCGGCACAGGCACTGGCGAAGTAGTCATTCGCCGAGCTGGGGAACCGAAGGAGTGAGTGCACCCTATTCACAGATCGCATCGAGGTGAACAGTCACTGGCGGCATCCCAGCTGGTGGCGCCTCAACTTCAACGGCGCAGGCGGGCGGAACTTGAACCGGCTTCCCGGAGCTGCTCAACCACACCTGGAGTTTCGTTCCGGGAGCAGCTGGATATGCAGCGCCATCACGTCCGATGCCCGTCGATGTAAACGATCCCCCACCCCACGGGTTGCCCTCGTCGTTCTCGAAAAAGATCGAATACACTGGACCTTCAATCCCGCTCGTCACGATGACGTTCACGCCCGGTATGCCCCACCAGAGGGGAAGTGCCTCGTACTCACCAAGGGTGCTCGCCTCCAGTTGCTCGATGACCCGCAGCGCAGCGGATTCGTCGATCGGGGCTTGGGACTGAAATTCGCCATCCACTGCCGCCAGCGCAAGGACCGTATCCCCTGTCGGTTGCCAGATGATCCGGCTTCGTTCAACAAATCCAGGCTTGCCGCCGATGAGTGTCGGCTTTGCGTTCGGCACCGCTTCGAGTTCGCGATTGTCAAGAGCAGTGAGCCAGTATCGCTCGTCGCGGATCCACCATCGGATCTGGCTTGCATCGAGATCGGCAATTGCTCGAAGCGGGGCCGATACAACTGGTGCTCCATCGCGAAACTTGAGACCGGCGACCACCTTGAGAATCTGATCGAAGGCAGGCTGATCGAACTCGGGATACGAAGTAACAGCCGGCGGCTTCTGTGGAATTCCCGGTTCCGTTGTCGTGATCCACACCGTCCCGTCTGGCTCTATCCAGTGGTAGACCCCCATTGGCACGCCGCCCGTGTTGTTCATCGCGAAAAGTTCTCGCGTTCCCGCTTGCGCGACCTTCAAGAAATCCGGGGAGGAGGAGAAGAAGTCATCGAAACCAGGTTGGATGATCACATCGGGAAACTCGGTGCTGTCAGACTCCCGAATCCGCCACTTCTGCTGCTGAAACGCTCGAGGTAGGCGGACGACCTCCCCCACCGGATCGCCGAATGTGAGGACTGGGAAAGCAGTTGAGTCAAGGTCCGCAGGATGAGCCTCAAATTGTGCGGGCACGACGAGACGAACCTGTCCCTGATCCTCGTTTGCTTGGCGGATCGCGAGACCTGAGGCGAGCACCGTCAAGGACAGCAGGATTGCCGTGGTTGCCTTGCGGCGCCTGGGAGCCGTAGTCGGCTCCTCGCTCACTGTCGCAGCGACCACGTTCCACAATCGGTCGTCAAAGTTGCCGTTCATATTTCCTCCTCATTGACTGTCAACGACGCCGGTACGCCGGCTGTGTACGAAGGTGATGGTGGTGATGCCGCGGCTATTCCGCTGCCGATTTGGTCGTGGAGGACTCGCCTCGCGCGGGCCAACCGCATGCGAACGGTGGAGGGCTTGAGCCCCAGGTGCACCGCAGCTTCGGTCGGCGTGAGGCCATCCACCATGACCAAGATGACCACCTCCAACTGCGAGGCTGGGAGCCGTTTCGCTACCCGAAGCAGTGGTTCTGCCGCCTCAATACTGTCGAGTCGATTCGCCACTGCTTCGATATCGTCGGCCTGATCGACGTGTTCGGCCTCGACCCGTTGCCTCAATGCGAGGTGGCGTCGTTCCTTTCGACGAAGGTCCAGGAATCGATGAGACAGAACGCCGTGCAGCCAACCGCGTGCGGTGCCCTTCTCGGCGTTGAACTGGGAACCAGTCGACCACACGGCAATAAACACCGCTGCGCACAGCTCAGCTACCTCGTCCAGATCGCGACAGCGGCGCATCGCCTGTTGCATGACCCATTCCGAGTGACGCCGGTAGAAGGTCTCGAACGCGAGGTGATCGCCATGCGAAGTCCGTTCGAGTAACTCAGCGTCAGAGGGTTGCATCATCTATCTTGCGCACTCAGTCGCAACTGCGTCACATCCGCGGCGCATCTCCAGCCGAACTGGTCACCAGCATCGAATAGAGTCGCTGTAGCCGTGGTGCCCGCACAAACGAATCTGAGGCCGTTAGCTTGCAATAAGAAGCGAACGACATTTGGGGGTCGCGCAATGGTTGTGATGTCTTTGTTTCCAGCGGTCGAATCTGAGCAATCGTTCCATCTCCCGCGAACCTCTGCGAGCAGTCAGTGTTTCGAAACCTAAGCACAGGCTGCTTTGCCGCACTTGGAGTGGCCTGCCTCGTCATGGCTGGCTGTGCCGGGCGGGGGTGTCCAGAACCTGTTTCCGATATCGCGCTCGCCAGAACAGAGGATAGTCGGCTGTTCGTCGCTCTCCTGCGCTGTCAGAACGGCACCGAAAGCCCGA
>DORQ01000184.1:10110-14118 GCA_003514205.1 Acidimicrobiaceae bacterium | reverse complement strand
GTCCTGGTTGCGCCGAGCCTGTCTGTGCCGGAGCCAGTTGCGTTGAACCTGTCTGCGCTGAACCTGTCTGCGCTGAACTTGTCTGCGCCGAACCTGTGGATGCCGCGGTGGATGAGGTGACTGAGCCTGCGGATGCGCCATTTCTGCCGGGTGGCTGGGTGGTGCCGCTGAGAACAGGCGCTCCAGGGCGTGTGTGGCCGTTGCCGTTGGCAATCGGGGTGGCTTGGGAAACCTGGCCAGCTATGCCGACTCGGCGCTCGTGTTCGAAATCAGCGGCGAAGCTCGGTGGCTCTTGCTCGCTTCCAGCCCAAAGGTTCGGCTGAACTGCGGCCTCGTCAGTGAGGTCGATCTCTGTGTTGGAGTCGAGCTTGGCTTTGATGACTTTGAGTGGGAGAAAGTGATCTCGCTGTTGCCGAAGCACCCAGCGCAGCCGTGCGATATCTGGGTCGTAGAACCTTCGATACCCCGAGGAGGTTCGCTCCGGAACGATGAGACCTTGGCTTTCCAGGAATCGAATCTTGGAGATCGTGATATCGGGGAATTCGTTGCGCAACAACGCGAGCACTTCGCCGATGGTGAGATGCGCTGGACGTTCAATCGTCTCCATGAGAGCCTCCAAAGACGAACACCAACCGAAACTTGCCAATCTGAAGCTGCGAGCCTTCGGTCAACTCTTGCACTTCGATTCGCTGCGAATCAACGTAGGTGCCGTTCAGAGACCCCACGTCGCTCACTGTGAAGGTGTCGCCCTCTCGAAGAATCTCTGAATGGCGTCGAGAAACGGTGACGTCATCGAGGAATACGTCGCTTTCCGGGTGCCTGCCAATCCTCGTCAGGCCAGGCTTGACGAGGTATCTCGATCCTGCAGCGCCGCCGCGCGTCACGATGAGGTACGGAGCCTCATCCTGATCGATTCGGGTAGCTGCGTGAGTCGCCGTTGCTTCACCGGGACGCGAATCCAGTGACTGGCCGCACATGTGGCAGAAGTTCGCTTCGGATTCGTTGGCAGTGCCGCATTGTGGGCAGGAGTTGCGCAGCATTGAGTGCTACTCGTCCCCGATCAGGGATTCATACGCTGCAGCGTCGAGAAGTGAATCGAGTTCGGTCGGATCAGACATTTCGACCACGCAGATCCAACCCGTGCCATACGGATCGCGGTTGAGAAGTTCAGGAGCATCCTGCAGTTGGTCGTTCACCTCGACAATTGTGCCGCTCACTGGGGCGAATATCTCTGACACAGACTTGGTTGACTCCACCTCGCTGAATGCTCCGTTTGCCTCGACGTGGAGTCCCTGCGCCGGGAGGTCAACCCAAACAATGTCGCCAAGATTGTCCTGTGCAAAATCGGAGATACCGATCCGAGCAGTGGTTCCCTCAACCTTTACCCACTCGTGGTCGCTCGAGTACTTCAAATCAGCTGGATGATTCATAGAAGTGAACCCTACAAGATGTTGTTACCCCGCGTCATTGACGTGGGTACGGCTTCTTCCACTGAATGGTGCACTGACGCTAGCGCCGTCGTTTGGCCGTGAGGTTCACGAAATTGCTACCGGAGATTCGGCCAGCTTGATCCACGGTAATCGCAACCAGGGTCATCTTTGTCGATCTCGAAACCGGTACCGTTGCGGTTCTCACGCCAGCACCGGGCCAGCCGGCGAGGAGTTTGCCGTTGAGTACGAGGAATGTTCCCATAATCCCGTTCGGATCCTCGGCAATCAGCGTGGCAGTGAATGTTCCGGTCTGCTTGGAGCCAGTGGCGGGCGACAGAATGGTCACCACTGGGTTCACCTGGTCGACAACAATGGTGGTGCTGGCAGAGGTTGCGTGGCCCGCAGGGTCGTATGCAGTCGCCACAAGGGTGTGCTGTCCGTCTGACTGGCCAGCGAGTGACACCCCGAAGTCGGCGTTTCCCGCTGCGTCAGGCCCAGAGGAACCCACAGCTGCACCATCGAGGAAGAGTTCTACCCGCGACACACCGAATTCGTCCTGTGAATGAGTGTGGACCACTACCTGGTCGGCCAGGTAGCCGGGCGGGGCAGCGACCTGAATTTCAGGTGCGACGGTGTCGGTCAAGATGTGGTCTGAAGCAGCGAAGGCATCGATTCGGCCTGATTCGAGGTTCGGTGAGACCGAAATGGCGGTGGCGGTGAGCGCTGCCCGAACTGCTGCGTTGCTGGCGTTCGGGCGAATCGACTTCAGTACGCCAACGACGCCGCTGACCAACGGGGCAGCAGACGAGGTGCCGCAGAATTCGTAGGCTGGCCCCAGATAGCCGACGGTATTGCACCCCGAGGCAGCAAGGGTGACCCATGTGCCGCGGGTGGTCCACGGCGAGAGCGCTCCAGTGTTAGTCACTCCGGCAACTGAGATCACCCCCGGATATGCGGCGGGATAGTGCTTGGTCTGCGATGCCCCTGGTGGCGTCAGGCCGTTGTTGCCTGCTGAGGAAACCACGGGAATGCCCTGAGCGAGCGCGAAGGAAACTGCGGCCGCCAAGAGCGGATCTGACTCCTCGCTACCGAGAGAGAGGTTGATGACGTCTGCCCCGTTTTTTGCTGCGTACACAATTCCGTCGGCGATCTCCCGATTGCCGCCGCTCCCATCGGCTCCGAGTACCTTCACTGCGAGGATCTCGCAATTCCAGCAGGCGCCGGCGCTTCCCAGCCCGTCGTTACCTGCTGCAAGTGCGACAAGGGCCGCTTTGGTGCCGTGACCGACATCGTCGGCCGCGTTCGCGTCGCCATTCGCAAAGTCATAGCCGTTGATCAATCGTCCGTTGAGCTCTGGATGCGGCGAAACACCAGAATCCACGATCGCGACTCGGGTGGATCCGGTTCCCGTCGAGCGCGACCAAAGATCGGGAACACGGGCTTGCTGAAATCCGATTTGGTCGATGAAGAGCGGGTCATTTGGGGTGACGCCATCGGAATATGAACGCCCAGGAAGATAGGCAATCCGTACACCGTTTGTGTCCTCGAGTCGCTGCAGGACTTCCTTGGAGTTCTCCGCCGGCACGTCGAGGATGACAGCGCCGAGTTCCGGCCTCGTTTCGGCGTCGGATGAGGAAACTCCAGCGGCCCGAATCGCTCGTGTTCGCAACGTCGGCGGGAGCAGTGAGGCATCGCCCAACACTGCAATCTGAACTGCCTGAGAGGACTCAGGTTGGTCCGATCGAAGATGGGTCGATGCAGCACTCTGCGGAACAAGGGCTACTCCGGCAGCAAGCGATATCAGACTGAAGGAACTGACGAGGCGGAGGCGAAACGATGCGGGCATTGCTCAGACTGTACCGAACCGTTCACGCAGTTGATACGTCGCGTTCCGCACGTCCTAACGCGAGCGCCTCTCGACCTCGAACCAGGTACTGCCCGGCGGCTAGCAAACCGAACACAAGCCCAGGTACAGCACATCCGTAGGCGATTGCCTTCCAGATCGAACGCCAGGTGGACGTCCACGATTCCTCCGCGGCGAACAAGAAGTAGGGGAAGGCCATCATGTTGAAGAAGGTCCCGCACTTTCCCCACCAGGTCACGTCCATGCGCTTGGCTCCGAGCGCGGTGATCGCCACGACGAAGGCAGAGAGCAACACCTCACGAACAAGGATGATCCACGCGAACCACAACGGAGCGCTGTGATCGATAATGACCGAGACGATGCCAACGAGCATGAGCAGGCGATCAACAGTTGGGTCGAACATCGCGCCGAAGGTCGAGGTCTGGTTGAAGCGGCGAGCGACATAGCCGTCCACCCAATCGGTAGCGCCAAGAAGTCCCAGGACGAACCCGGCCCAGAAATGGGCGTCGCGGCCAAAGAGGAGGTAGACGAACAATGGAATGCAGAGCAGTCGAACAGTGGTGATCATGTTCGGCGCAGTGACGAGCCGATCCACCTTCATCTCGCCCAATCCCTCTGACTCGGGTCGATGAAAAACGTGTTGTCGCTCGGCGTCCACGTGGACAGGTTAGATCGAAACCCTCCACAACGGTGCGGCCGAGTCTCCGACGGTGC